>NZ_JAHZMK010000032.1:511-131948 GCF_020387775.1 Photorhabdus antumapuensis | reverse complement strand
TCTGGTTTCAGTTCTGGCGTGATTTACATGAATTCCACCCTCTGTAATATTATCTCGACTAAAATCAACACGTCCAAACCATTTCTTAGGCAGTGGCGTTATTAATTCAGCCTCATGAATAACCGGGTTTCCAAAATCACATGTTTCCGTTTCACGAACAATCCTGTTTTTATCTGTTGAATCGGGTGTTAATTCCTTGTTTTTAACAATAAAAACATCACGCACATTATTAAGTTTTTGGGTCCTGACAACCAAATCTCCCTTCACCGTCTTTATCGTCGCAGATCTATTCTCAATTAGAGTGCTCTTATTTCCCTGAGCATCCTTCTGAATCCACATATTATTATTGGCTTGCAGAAGTGCTTTATCACCGGTATTACGCACAGTATCACTAAATATCCGTGCATCCCGGCCCGCAGTGACACGCCCTTTATTATCCAATTGAGTATTTGCCAGCGTAATATCCCGTTCTGCCTGTACCTTGATATTAGGGGCAATATGAGTTTCTCTGGCACTGAGGTTGAAATCCGTTTTGGCTTTGGCATTTCCCAGTTCAATTTTGCCATTAACATTTAAGGTAATATCACGCTGGTGACTGGTTAACTCTTTTAAATTCACACCCACGCCATCTTCCGTGGCAATCAGGCGGATTTTATTGGCATACATGCCACCTAATGCTTTGGTGTCAACCGCTAATTGGGGTTTAGTTCCTTCTCCAGCAATAGGTTTAACTGTGCCGTCTTTTAAGCTAATTCGGTTAGCGCCTTGTGTCAGGGAGAGGTTATTTGCCTGAATTTTTCCATTTAATTCCGTCGCCCGACTGATAATATCGACATAATCCGTCGCCTTGCCATCTAACCCTTTACCGCCAATGGTGATTTGGCCTTTTTTAACCTCTAATGCTTCCAACGCGCCTTGTTTATCAAATTGGGGTTTACCCGTGGTCAGTGTGGCACTGGCCGTATTAATAAAGCCACAGCCATCACAGGTAATGCCGTTGGGGTTGGCAATCATCATATTGGCTTTATTGCCGAAAATTTCCAACCGGCCTTGCAGGTTAGATTGTCCGCTGCCGGTCACTTCATTAATAATCAGTTCCGCTGCTTTTCCATGCAGATTAGGGTTAGCGTTAAGTTGTCCGGCCAGTTGTGATTGAGCCGCTTGAGTGGCGTTATTCAGTACGGCACCCTGAGTGGCAACGTTAAATTCTTTATAGGTGTTGTGAGATATCCCCGCGTCATTCGGCGTAGCAATATTCACCACCGGGACATTGCCCTGATTTTGTACCTGCGTATGGTTATTGTCCGGTGTTATTCCCGCAGCCATCGCCGGGTGGAGTGGCTGAATTGCCGTCAGGTAAATTAAAAGATAACTCGTGCCTCTCGCCACAGAGTTGTTGCGTTTACTCATTGTACTTTCCCTTTTGTTTACTTTAAGTGTGACAAAGTCAGTGATACTGACCAATAAGTGACCCGGTTCTGTGGTCAGGCTGCGGTGAGAAAATAGTCATCTTTCCACAGAAAATATTGATGATTTAATAGTTACATCATTAAACCATTCTAATGTGTAATTAACTGACTGTCAGAATGGATAGTATGAAATGTGATCAGCGATCGGTTTTTTAATCCTGATAATGGGGAATCTGTTATATTAAATGCTGGAAAATCACGATAAGGATAGAGATGTTATTTCCTTACGCCAGCTATGATTCTTTCAGTTTTTGCGTGAGGGTTTCTGGCAATCGGGCCAGGGCAAGCTGCCACGATGAAAAGGCCAGTAGAAAGTTTCATCATTAAAGGTAAGAGGTCGTAATGAAAGATTTTTTAAAGCAGGTAAAAAACGCAATGCTATACTGATATTGGAAGAGAAAATGTCAGGAAAAACGAGTTTTAAGCTGATAAAGGAGGTGACGAAATAATAGTATTAACCCAATAACAAGAATATGAGATTATATTAAAACCTTTTACAGGATTAACCAGATTAAGCAAATCGGCATCCATTAATGCCATATTTTAACAGGGACAGAATGGTTAAAAACAGCTTATTCCTTTTCGTATTTTAGACGATGCTATCCTCAGATTATTCTATATTTATTTAACTTGGCATGGTCATTTAAAAGTGAAAACACAGAGAGATTAAGGCTTTTATATAAGTACTGAGTTTAACACAATAAGGAAATTTTTTAGTCAGAAAGTTAATTGCATTTAATCGAAGCCCATTAATTATGAATAGAGAGTTGAAAAGAAATCAGCAAACAAAAGAATACTATCTATAAAGGCTGATATTCAGGTGCTTTCTCACCATCATTTCAAAAAAATAATTCAATAAAAAATAGATAAAATGGCTAATTAGACAGGGTTTAAGTCCTGAAAAAGGGTAAATATGAATAGATTAATCAAAAAATATATTTTCTAAAAGGAGCTGGATTTAATAACGTTTTCAACCGAGGAATAAATTTTTTCATGAACCAATTAAATAATTGATTGTAAAAACCGGAATAATAAAATCTCTGAATAAATCAGAGCTGGATTTTGAGGTGCGCTCTGTTAAGCGCACTTTTTTATGCTTATTGAAAACTTAAAGGGAAGGAATCACTGTCTGTTATCCCAGTGCTACTTTGACACCTAATCCAATCAAAACGATGCCTAGTAGTTTATCGATAATCTTCTGAGCTTTAGCTAATCCGCAGCGTACCGGCGCACTCTGGATCAATATGACTAACAGTGGCCAATAGATGACCGACAATCCCCAGATAATAGAGGCATACCACAATTTCTCACTAACACCAGAATTGACATTTAGCAACTGAGTAAATATTGCCAGGAAGAACAATGTTGCTTTGGGATTGAGCAAATTACATAAGAACCCCTGCATAAACGCTTTTTTGAAAGTAACAATCTGCTGTGGTTGATCATCAAAAGTGAGAGTATTCCCACCGCGAGAAAGCAGGCTATTGATCCCAATCCAAATAAGATAAGCCGCTCCGGCATATTTCATCAGATTAAATAGCCACGGCGTTGTGGTGATAACAATAGCCAACCCGGCGACGCAATAAGCCATATGGCAAGTGATAGCGGCGATTAAGCCCACTACTGTCATCATGGAGGCAGAACGTTGGTAACGTATGGCATTTTTGACTACCAAAAAGAAATCGGGGCCGGGAGAGAGCATGCCCAATGTTGAGATAGTGATGACGACCAGTGATGTTTCCAGCATAATGTACCCTATAGTTAATATTAGCTTTGTTATTATTTTGATCAATAAATGTCTTAAACGACAAATCAAGTATAAATGAATTTTTTGTACTTAAGAAAGTGTTGATCCTATCGACTGGGTACATCCCTTTCCGTATAGTGTCACCAATTTTTATACTATTTGCCTATAAGGTGACTCAATGAATATCAGCTTGATCGCTGCTTTAGCTATGGATCGGGTTATCGGCATGGAGAATAAAATGCCGTGGAATCTGCCGGGGGATCTGGCCTGGTTTAAACGTAATACATTGAATAAACCCATTATTATGGGGCGAGTGACTTATGAATCCATCGGTCACCCGTTACCGGGAAGACTCAATATTGTATTGAGTAATCAGCCGGGTAATGATGAGCGTGTAACTTGGGTAAGTTCAGTTGATGAAGCATTGGCTGTGGCGGGTGATGCAGAAGAGGTTATGGTCATGGGCGGTGGTAAAGTTTATGACCAATTTATTTCACAAGCGAGTCGTATGTACCTGACACACATCGATGCAGAGGTGATAGGTGATACGCATTTTCCTGACTATGAACCGGATGAATGGGATTCTGAATTTACTGAATACCATGATGCCGATGAATTAAATTCTCACAGTTATTGTTTTGAGATTTTACAACGCCGTCTTTAATTGATAGAACACGCCGATGAGTTTTTTCACGGCGTGCCTGGCTTTAATGCTGTTTTTACTGCGGTAACGGTGATTGTGTAAAATATTGCTTATCTTCCCAACGTAGCATTGTCAGTTGTCCCCCCCAGCAACAACCTGTATCCAATGCATAAAATCTTTCTGATGCTCCCTGACCTTCCAGTGATGCCCAGTGACCGAAAACAATAGAGTATTCTGTTGGGATCTGCTGTGGCAGCTCAAACCAGGGCTTTAATGGCGCGGGAGCACTTTCGGGTTTATCTTTGCAAAGCATATCCAACTGACCATTTGGAAAACAGTAACGCATCCGTGTCAATGCATTGGTACTGAAACGTAAGCGTGCCAGTCCAGAGAGTTCCGGTGACCAGTTATTCGGCATATCCCCATACATTGAATTGAGAAACAGGGGATAGCTGCTACTATTGAGCATGATTTCAACTTCGCCAGCGCATATTTTAGCTGTTTCCAGATCCCATTGGGGCGTAATACCCGCATGTGTCATGACCAGTTTCAGATCATCGTCGCATTGTAATAGCGGTTGTTTGCGTAGCCAATTAATTAATTCGTCTGCATCTGGAGCGGACAATAATTTATTAATTTTATCTTTAGGTTTATTACGGCTGATCCCGGCATAGACGCCTAATAAATGAAGATCATGATTGCCTAATACTATTTTTGCGGCTGAACCTAACTGTTTAACATATCGCAGAACTTCAAGAGAATCTGGGCCACGGGCAACTAAGTCTCCTGTCAGCCATAATGTATCCTTTTTGGGATCGAAATTGGCTTTAGTTAATAAAATGCGTAATTCATGATAGCAGCCATGAATATCACCGATCAGATAGGTAGACATAATTAATTAATCAGAGTTGGGATAGCCAAACGGAAAACCGGAATGGCAACGCGGAATGGATCACCATTGTGATCGACCATTTCATAATGGCCTTGCATCGTGCCTAAAGGCGTTTCCAATATAGCACCACTGGTGTAACGGTATTCGGTACCTGGCTGGATTATAGGTTGCTCACCAACAACACCTTCCCCCTGAACTTCCGTTTGATGGCTATCGCTGTTGGTAATCAGCCAGTAACGATTAATTAACTGGACCTGCTCGCGCCCAAGATTTCGGATAGTGACTGTATAGGCAAAAACGAAACGCTGTTGATCGGGACACGATTGGCTCTCTACATAAACACTTTGTACCTGAATAGAAACTCTGGGCGCATTAATCATGGTTGACTCCTATTATGACTGCATTTCAGGTTGTTCCGATAACCAGTTTGCCATTTTGCAGTATTGCTCAACAGAAATATTCTCTGCGCGTGTACCTGGGTTGATACCAAGTTCTGTGAGCTGTTCTACAGTGAAAAGATCACCGAGGCTATTACGGATAGTTTTACGCCGTTGGTTGAAAGCCTGAGTAGTGATCCGGCTTAGCATACGAATATTTTTGACCGGGTGAGGTATGCTTTTGTGCGGTATCAGACGTACAACGGCTGAATCGACTTTAGGTGCGGGAGTAAACGCGGTTGGCGGTACTTCCAGCACTGGGATAACCTGACAATAATATTGGGCCATGACACTCAAACGTCCGAAAGCTTTGCTACCGGGGCCTGCTACCAGGCGGTTTACTACCTCTTTTTGCAACATAAAATGCATATCAGCAATAGCATTAGTATAGCTGAAAAGGTGAAACATCAATGGCGTGGAAATATTGTAAGGTAAATTACCAAAGACCCGCAGCGGCAACTCTCTTTGTTGAGACAATTCGCTAAAATTAACGGTCATTGCATCTTGCTGGATAATGGTCAGCTTATCTTTTAATTGCGGATGAACTTGCAGACGTGCAGCTAAATCGCGGTCGAGTTCAACCACGGTCATTTTATCCATGCGCTCACCAACCGGTTCTGTCAATGCGCCAAGACCGGGGCCGATTTCCAGCACTGCCTGGCCTGGTTGTGGATTGATAGCGGTAACAATACTATCAATGACAAATTGATCGGTTAAAAAGTTTTGCCCGAAGCGTTTACGGGCGAAGTGCCCTTGGTGGACTCTATTATTCATTACTGTTTTGTATCATTTTAATTGCTAAATTCAATGCGGTGATAAAGCTTCCCACATCAGCTTGACCTGTACCAGCCAGTTCCAATGCTGTGCCATGATCGACAGAAGTACGGATAAACGGCAGGCCCAATGTAATATTCACAGCTCTGCCAAAACCTTGATATTTTAACACGGGTAATCCCTGATCGTGATACATCGAGAGAACGGCGTCTGCATGTTGAAGATATTTAGGCTGGAACAGGGTATCTGCCGGCAAAGGTCCTTCTAATATAAGACCTTCTGCTCTCAGACTTTCTAACACGGGAATAATGACATCAATCTCTTCCCGCCCCATATGACCACCTTCTCCTGCATGGGGATTCAGACCACAAACATAAATACAGGGTTTTGCCAGGCCAAACTTTGTTTTTAAGTCATGGTTAAGGATCGTGATAACTTCCCGCAGACTATCGAAAGTGATGGACTTTGGTACATCAACAATAGGTAGATGAGTCGTTGCCAAGGCAACCCGAAGTTCTTCTGTCGCAAGCATCATGACGACTCGCTGGCATCCACTGCGATCAGCAAAGAATTCGGTATGGCCGATAAAAGGCACGCCGGCATCATTGATATTCCCTTTATGAACCGGTCCTGTGACTAATGCTGAAAACTCTCCATTCAGGCAACCGTCGCAGGCTCTTGCCAGAGTTTCAGTCACATATCTGCCATTTTCTTGATTCAATTCGCCGGTGATTGCGGGTACATGAAGAGGAACTGGCAGTATAGTCAACGTTCCGGCAGCCTGGGGTTCGGGGGTTTTGTCAGCAGAATATTCTTGTAGTTGCAAAGGCAAATTAAGTTGTCTGGCTCTATCGAGAAGCAGGTTGGGGTCTGCACAAGCGACCAACTGCATCGGCCAACTTTGTTGAGCAAGAGCAACCGTTAAATCAGGCCCAACCCCGGCAGGCTCGCCGGGGGTAATAACAATTGGTTTATTGATAAGAATCGGTTTATTGTTGTGCATCGCTGCCATCTAAAATTTTCACATAAGCTGAGGCGCGTTGTTCCTGCATCCAGCTTTGTGCTTCTTCGGTGAATTTACGGTTGAACAACATACGGTAAGCACGATCTTTCTGAGCAGCATCTGTTTTATCAACTTTGCGAGTGTCCAGTAATTGAATTAGATGCCAACCAAAAGATGAGTGAACAGGCTGGCTGATTTCACCTTTGTTCAGTCGCATTAACGCGTCACGGAAAGCAGGATCGTAGATATCAGGGGTACTCCAGCTGAGATCACCACCACGTAAGGCGGAGCCTGGATCGTCTGAAAATTCTTTTGCGGCATCGGCAAAATCGGTTTTTCCGCTGCGAATATCATTGGCGATTTGCTGCAACTTGGTGCGTGCCTGATCATCGGTCATGACAGGGGAAGTTCTCAATAGAATATGGCGGGCGTGAACTTCGGTAACGGCGATGGTTGGATTACCGCCACGGATATCATTGACTTTGAGAATATGGAAACCAACACCGGAACGGATGGGGCCAACAATAGCTCCTTTCTGAGCTGATTGCAGTTGTTCGGCAAACAGGGTTGGTAATTCCTCAAGTCTACTCCAACCCATATTACCGCCTTTCAGTGCTTGTGGATCAGCAGAGTAGGCGATAGCCAATTTACCGAAATCAACTCCATGTTTAAGTTCAGACATAATTTTCTGCACTACCGACATGGCTTTTTCCATTTGTGCCTGATCAGGATTTTCTGGCAATGGGATCAGAATGTGGCTGGTATTCAGTTCGGTATCGTTAGTATTCTGGTTGCTAATTTGTTTAACTAAGGAGTCGATCTCTTGAGGCAAAATGGTGACACGACGGCGAACTTCATTATTGCGCACTTCTGCTATCAGCATCTCTTTACGGATCTGATCTCGGTAAGTATCGAAACTCATTCCGTCAGTAGCAATGCGATGTTTCATTTGATCCACAGTGATGTGGTTCTGGGTTGCAATATTGGCAATAGTAGAATCCAATGCTTGATCAGGAATGGTGATCCCCATCTGTTTTGCCATTTGTAGCAGGATATTATCCATAATCAGACGTTCAAGGATCTGATGACGAAGTATTTGTTCGCCCGGTATTTGCTGGCCGGCATGTTGCGCATCCAGTTTGACAGATTGTAAGCGGTTGTTGATGTCGCTCTCCAGTACCACCCCGTTATTAACAACCGCAGCAATTTTATCCATTTGCTGAGGTGCAGCGAAGGCAGTAGTCACTGAAAACATCAATCCGAAAATGAGCGTTCTCCAGTTCTTCATACTTTTCCCATCATATGTAGGTTCCGCAATAGCGGATTTATCGTGTTTAATATCAAAATGTTATTGGCATCAAAATGCACGTTGGTATGGCATGATGCCAGACTTCAACATTTTCTTGCTACCAAGACTATGATTGTTACTTAAGCCCCGGAGTTCAAAGTTAAATGACCATTTGTTGTCATATTCGCTATTGTTGTCTTTCCAACCAACGATCTTGCGTTCATAGCCAACGTTAACTGCCCAGCAACAAGTGTTGTACTGCAAACCCACTAATTGACTTGCGGGTTGCTGTTCTTTGGTATCGTAGTAGTAAGCACCTACTAAACCCCAGCGATCACTTAACGGCCAACTTGCAACCAGACCGATTTGAGAAATCCCTTGCTGGAAAGCTGGAGCACTCTTAGCGGTAGCTTGGATATAATCTCTGTCAACAAAACGATAGTTCAACTGTACAAGTCGGTCTTCATCACGGCGATATTCTAGTACTGCATTTCCCATCGTTACGTTGCTCAGACGAGTATCGTACTGCATACCACCTTTCAAGCCCCAGGAATCATTAATTTTCCAGTAAGTATCACCTGCCCAAGTCATCATGCCGGTACTATCTTTACTGTTGATAATGGTTTCTTTACCGGTGCGTGGACGTTCAAAGTAATAGATTTGACCTAATGACAGGTTAAAACGTTCAACTAGACCTTCATCATAAAGGCGGGTAGTGAGACCGGTAGTCACTTGATTGGCCGATGAAATACGGTCCAGGCCACCATAAAAACGGTCACGGAACAGGCCATTATAGTCAGTTTGCAGTAAAGATGAGTCGAAGTTATTGATATTATCTTGGTCTTTGTATGGCACATACAGATACTGAACCTGCGGTTCTAGCGTTTGGGTGTAATTGCTGTTCAGGTACGTTGAACGCTCAAATACCATTTTGGCTTCGCTTTTGAACTGTGGCAAAACCCGGTTAACAGATTCTTTATATTCAGCATTCTCAAGAGCCTTGGGAATATCCTGCTGATAGTGAGTTGCCATCAGCTTAACTTCATTATTCATACTGGCCCAGCCATTGGAGAGTGGCAGGTTAATGGAGGGTTCCAGATGCCAGCGGGTTGCTTCCGGGTTATTTTTACCTACACTGGTAAATTTCGCCGCCTGACCATAAACTCTAAGGTCAAATGGCCCCAGATCGTTTTTGTAATAATTCAGATCTAACTGTGGTTCTGCTCTGTAAGCTTTTCTACTGGTATCTTTAGAAAAAATCTGGAACTGTTTAGTTGATAGTGTGGCATTCCAGTTCTGTTGAGCATAGCCCAGACTGAATTTTTGTGTGGCATAGCCATCGGTGGTGGAACCATATTGAGAGCTGAAATCAGAAAAATATTCGGGATCACTGACTTTGGTATAGTCGATATTAAAACGCCATACCCTATCCATCACACCACTGTGTCTCCAATAAAATAACCAGCGATTATCACTTTCTCTGGCGGTACGTGTGTTTGTCTTTTTGTCTTTGACATACTGCTCGTCGTTATTCAGCCAGTCGAGAGCAAGGGTACCTGTGCCTGCTTTGGTTAAGTAACGGAATTCATTATCCAGTTTTAAACCACGTTTACTGATATAGTGCGGTGTAATCGTGGCATCATAATTTGGTGCGATATTCCAGTAATAAGGCAGCAGAAATTCAAAGCCGTCATTTTTGGAATAGCTGGCGTTAGGAATAAGAAAACCGGAACGGCGTTTATTACCGATCGGTAATTGAAGATACGGACTGTAAAATACGGGAACGTTAGCCACCCTGAAACGGGCATTCCATATTTCAGCCACTTCTTCTTCGCGATCGAGAATGACTTCGGAGCCAACAACGCTCCAGCTATCATTACCAGGCAGACAAGAAGTAAAAGTGCCATTATCCAGAATGGCATAACGGTTTTCACCGCGTAGTTTCATTTTGTCTGCGGTGCCGCGTCCCTGACGCCCGACCATCTGATAATCACTCTGATACATATCGGTATCTTTATTATTTAAATTGGACCAAGCGTGTGGACCTTTCAGAATAATCTGGGGATCATCATAATGGACATTGCCCGTTGCAGTTACGGTTCTTAACGGAACTTTATCTTCTGTTTGATCAAGTTGTACCTGATCGGCGGTCAGGGTTTTATTACCCTGTTTGATATTAACATTACCGATAAATTTAGCAGAACTCGGATAATCTGCGCGTGAATCATCTGCCAGAATATTGATAGGGAGTTGATTTAAATCGCCATTAATGATTGGCTGATCATAAACAGGTATACCCAGCATACATTGCGCTGCGAGATCAGCATGTGCATGCTGACCATAAAGTGCGGCCCATACCGTTGTGGCCAGCAAAGTTGGATAACATTTCTTCATAGATATTTATGCGGTTCCGTCATCAGTGGCATTATGCCGGGCAAACCTCAAGAGACTAGCGCACTCGATGAATATGCGCCAGTGTAAAGTCATACCTTTACTTATCTTGCCGTTAGGCACAGAGCTGAATGAATAGTATGATAATGCAAAACTACACTCAGAGCATTGGTGAATTGAGGAGTATATGCATTATTGGGGAAAATTGCTTGGGCTGATCTTTGGTGTTGTGTCTGGAGCAGGCTTCTGGGGTATTGTCATTGGTCTGTTTATTGGCCATATGCTTGATAGAGCCAGTGTACGGAGAAACCAAGGTTTTTTTGCAAATAATCAGTCTCGCCAACTGTTATTTTTCAGCAGTACTTTTCAAGTGATGGGGCATATTACTAAATCAAAAGGGCGAGTGACTGAAACAGATATCCGGCTTGCGAGCCAGTTAATGGAACGAATGCAACTTCACGGACAAGCCAGGATAGCAGCACAGCAGGCTTTTCGTGAAGGTAAAGAGCCCAATTTTCCTTTGCGTGAGACATTAAGACAATTGCGTCGTGCCTGTTTTGGCCGGTCTGACTTAGTTCGCATGTTTTTGGAGATCCAGTTACAGACGGCATTTTCTGATGGTCAATTGCATCCGAATGAGAGAAAGGTGCTGTTTATTATTGCTGATGAACTTGGGATCTCCCGTAACCAATTCGAACAATTCCTTGCCATGATGGAAGGTGGCCGCAATTTCGGTGATGGAGGAGAGTGGCAGCAACGGCAGTATGGCGGTTATCAGAGGGCCACGCAGGGTCCAACACTCGCGGATGCCTGTAAGGTGCTGGGAGTGCGTGAAAAGGATGATACGACGACAATTAAACGTGCCTATCGTAGATTGATGAGTGAACACCATCCGGATAAGCTGGTAGCAAAAGGTTTACCACCGGAAATGATGGAGATTGCTAAACAAAAGGCTCAGTCAATTCAGGCAGCCTATGATCTCATTAAAAAAGAGAAGGGTTTTAAATAGCCCATTTTTTATTTTTAAAAACATATCACTAAATGTATAGGGGAATAACATCCCCTACGGCTGTTGAGTTTATTTTTTATTCCTCTAAAATATTAGAATATTTTATGTTTTATTTTGTTTTAACTTAGGAGGAATGCAAAAAATGTCAAATATCCGTGTTCTTTTGGCTTGTTGTGGCTTGGCCTTGTGTCTGATATTGGCTTCATTAGATTCGGTTACCGTATTTGTCTATTAATTAAAAATCGGCTTTACACTGAAAATGCATTGGCGTTCCATAAACCGGATGTGTGATATATAACTCTTGTGCATGTAATTGCAGGCGAGGTGCCATTGCTCTTGCCTGCTGATGAGCGTAAAACCGGTCTCCCAAAATCGGGTGCTCAAGTGCTAGCATATGCACCCTGAGCTGATGTGAACGACCGGTTATCGGTGAGAGTTTTACTCGGGTTGCCTCATCTTCGTAAGCGAGTACTTCGTATTCAGTCTGGGCTGATTTCCCTGTTTCAAAACACACTTTCTGCTTTGGCCGATTCGGCCAGTCACAAATCAGCGGTAAATCGACAAGACCAGTTTCTGGTTCCAGATGTCCCCAAACCCGTGCAATATAGGTTTTTTCCGGTTCTCGTTCACGGAACTGACGTTTCAATTCACGCTCTGCATCTTTGGTCAATGCAACTACCATTACGCCGCTGGTTGCCATATCCAGCCGGTGAACAGATTCTGCCGCCGGAAACTGTTGTTGTATCCGCGTCATAATGCTGTCTTTATGTTCTTCTGCCCGACCGGGAACAGAAAGTAGCCCACTGGGTTTATTGACCACAATGATATATTGATCCTGATAGAGCACATGTAACCAGGGATAGGTAGGAGGATTATAAGCTTCCATTGAGGCTCCGGTAGCTGAATATCAGGGGAGGAGCGGGAATAGGGTTCTTAGTAAAGGTTACCCTATCCCGGTCCAGCCTCCGGGTATTGCTAATATTTACTGATGTGTAACGACAACAAGGCGAATAGCATCCAGACGCCAACTTGCCTGATTTAAGTTAAGTAGTAACTGTTGGCGATTGGATTCAATGGCTTCCAATTCATCATCACGAATATTTGGATTGACGGCCTTCAATGCTTCCAAACGGGAAAGTTCAGCAGTAAGATTTTCATCTGCTTCCTGTTTTGCTTGTTCAATCAATGATTTTGCCTGAGTTTCTACTAAACCTTCGGCCTGTTGCAAAATAGTGTGAACTTCTTTTTGTACCGCATTGACCAGTTTACTTGCAGTATGACGATTCACTGCATTAAGCTGGCGGTTAAAGCTTTCAAACTCCACTTGACCAGCCAGATCATTGCCTTTCAGGTCCATCAGTATCCGCAATGGCGTTGGTGGAAGGAAACGGGTCAATTGCAGGTGTTTAGGGGCTTGTGCTTCAACTACATAGATCAGTTCTACCAGTAGGGTTCCAACAGGTAATGCTTTATTTTTCAAAAGGGATACCGCACAGCTACCCGTATCACCGGAAAGGATCAGATCCAACCCATTACGGATAATAGGATGCTCCCAACTGATAAACTGGGCATCTTCACGGGACAGTGACTGTTCACGATCAAAAGTGATAGTACAACCATCTTTTGGTAATCCAGGGAAATCTGGGACCAGCATATGATCGGATGGTGTCAGTACTATCATATTGTCATTGCGATCTTCCTGATTGATACCAACGATATCAAATAAGTTGAGAGCGAAGTTCACCAAATCAGTATCATTGTCATACTCTGAAATTTTTTCTGCTAGCTGCAAACCATGCTCGCCACCATTGGAGTTCATTTCCAGCAGCCGGTCACGGCCTTGCTCCAGTTGCTGTTTGAGTTGCTCATGTTGCTGGCGACACTGATCAATAAATTCACCAAATTTTTCCTGGTTATTGGGTTTGGCAAGGTAGTTCAGCAGAGTTTCATAATCGTGATCGTAAATAGTACGACCCGTTGGGCAGGTATGCTCGAATGCATCCAAACCTTCGTGATACCAGTGAATCAGGACTGCTTGGGCGGTATTTTCCAGATAAGGCACACTAATCTGAATATCACGGCTTTGGCCGATACGATCCAGACGTCCGATACGCTGTTCCAATAAATCCGGATTGAATGGTAAATCGAACATCACTAATTGGTTGGCGAACTGGAAGTTGCGGCCTTCTGAGCCAATTTCGGAGCATAGTAATACCTGAGCTCCTTCTTCTTCGGAAGCAAAATAGGCTGCGGCGCGATCACGTTCAATCAGGGATAGACCTTCATGGAAAACAGCACCACGAATCCCTTCGCGCTCACGTAGTACCTGTTCCAATTGCAGAGCGGTGGTTGCTTTAGCACAAATTACCAGTACTTTTTCATGGCGATTTGCCATCAGAAAACCAAGTAGCCACTCTACGCGGGGATCAAAATTCCACCAGGTAGCGTTTTCGCCTTCAAACTCTTGATAAATTTGTTCTGGGTAGAGCATATCCCATGCGCGTGCTTCCAGCGATTTTTTAGCGCCCATAATATCGGAGACTTTAATGGCGGTCTGATATTGGGATGGCAGAGGCAACTTTATCTGGTGCAATTCCCGATGGGGGAAGCCTTTCACACCATTACGGGTATTACGGAACAGAATACGGCTGGTGCCGTGGCGATCCATCAGCATGGAAATCAGTTCACGTCGTGCAGTTTCACTTTCATCACTATTACTATTGGCGGCTTTCAGCAGAGGCTCAATATCCTGCTCACTAATCAACTCACCCATTAGGTTTAATTGATTATTATTAAGTTGTTCACCTGATAACAGCAGTGTGACAGCATCGGCAACTGGACGATATTTTTGTTGTTCGTCAATAAAAGCCTGATAATCGTGGAAACGGTTTGGATCAAGTAGGTGTAAACGGGCAAAATGGCTTTCCTGTCCTAGCTGCTCTGGTGTTGCAGTCAATAGCAGTACACTTGGGATCTGTTCAGCTAATTGTTCGACAACCTGATATTCACGGCTAGGAGCATCCTCGTTCCAGGCCAGATGGTGAGCTTCATCCACCACCATCAGATCCCAGTTGGCTTCAAGCATATGCTCAAAACGCTGTTTATTGCGGCGGACAAAATCCAGTGAACAGAGTACCAATTGTTCTGTTTCAAATGGGTTATCGCTATCGTGTCGTGCTTCGATATAGCGGCTATCATCAAACAGGGCAAAGCGCAAATTGAAACGGCGTAGCATTTCTACCAGCCATTGATGTTGAAGGCTATCCGGCACAATTACCAGAACACGTTCAGCCCGACCGGCCAGCAATTGCTGGTGGATGATCATCCCGGCTTCGATGGTTTTACCCAAACCGACTTCATCAGCCAACAGAACCCTTGGTGCGTAGCGTTTGCCGACTTCATTAGCGATGTGAAGTTGATGAGGGATCAGGCTTGCGCGGATACCCCGCAAACCACTTTCAGCCAGTTTAAATTGCTCGCTTTGATATTTGCGGGCGCGAAAACGTAAGGCAAAGCGGTCCATACGGTCAATCTGACCAGCAAACAGGCGATCCTGTGGTTTGTTAAAGGTAAGTTTACTGTCAAGGAACACTTCGCGCAGACTGATATTTTCTTCCAGAGTATCAAGTCGTGTGCCTGTATAAATCAGCAGATCATTTTCTTGTTGGATTTCATCCACTTTGAGTTGCCAGCCTTCATGGCTGGTGACAACATCCCCCGAGTTAAACATAACACGGGTAATAGGAGAATCATGGCGTGCATAGAGGCGGTTTTCACCGCTGGCAGGAAAGAGCAAAGTGACCATTCGTGCGTCCAGTGCAACAACGGTTCCTAATCCAAGTTCGCTTTCTGTATCGCTGATCCAGCGTTGACCGAGGGTAAATGGCATAAATTTTAACTCAGTTTCTGTTAGATAATGTTATTCATAAGTGGAGGACGACAGCTTTTTATTTGATCTAACGGAGATAATGGGCAGACAGCAAGACACCCCGCTAATCTCCTTATCACTCGTCAAAGGGGCGATATGTTAATGGAAGCAAAGCCGGTCGTCACCTGCAAAAAATAGTCATTACCAAAAGGCGTTACTATCTGTCCGGTGAGCGAAATTGTAAAATCATCCTGTAAAACGGCAGGATAGCATCAGCGATAGGCTGAATTTGCTTGTTAATATCGTGATCATAGTCCGGTGATAAATGCAGATTTTCCAGTAGTTCTGGCTCGGAGAGTGTCATGACATAGCTTATCCTGTCACTATATTTGATACGGCAAAGGCTAGTGATATTACAGATTTTATTCATCTGCTAGCTTTGCTGTTCTCACATGTGGCGGTACATTGTGCTGATAGTCAGACAGTTTACGGCCCAATCTTTTACGGCAGGTTAGTTTATCATCAAATTTTCCTTCCAGGGTACTGATAATATAGCGAGAATAAATTTCTAGTAAGGGTTCCGGTAAAAAATCAGCGAATACAGTTACTTCTGGAAATCTTATGTATAGGAAGGCCGTGTTAGTACATACTGTCTCCAGACTGTTAGTATTAACCATGCCTATATAGCATCGGTTTTCATGCCCAAAATAGCTGCTTCGGGAACAGTGCCGGCAACCAGCGTATTTGTTAAGCCGTCATAATGAATATTGCCATCAACGATTAATAAAGCGCGGCCAGCTATACGAGCGGCATCATCCAGATTATGGGAAACCATCAGTAATGTAAGTTGGCGTTCATGGCAAACTTGTTCCAGTAATACCAGCATTTCATTACGCAGTGCCGGATCTAGGGCAGAAAAGGGCTCATCAAGTAATAAAATTGGCTGTTGGCGTACTAGACAACGGGCTAACGCTGCTCGTTGCCGTTGTCCTCCAGAAAGTTGAGCTGGCAGGCGAGTCAGGCAGTCTTCCAATGAAACTTGAGATACTATTTGCTGTAATGTCTGTTTCTGCGTGCTATTAAGGCGTAACCCGGGATGTAAGCCTAGCCCAATATTCTGCTCAATTGTCAAATGAGAGAAGAGATTATTTTCTTGAAACAACATGGAGACCGGGCGTTGAGCAGGTGACGTACTGGTATGATTTTCCCCGTTCAGCCATAGGGAACCTTGCTCTGCTATTTGAAAACCGGCGATCAAGTTCAGAAGTGTACTTTTACCTGCCCCACTGGGACCCAGGATTGCGATACGTTCTCCAACCTGAATCTGTAAGTCAAAGCGCATCACCAGATGTTCGTAGCGGTAAGTCAGATTCTCAAGTTTAAGCATTACGTAGTCTCGGTAAGCGTTCAAGTAAACTAAACAGCATAAAACATAACAGTAACAGCAACAAAGCAGTGATCGCACCATCCTGACTACGGTAAGCCCCGATTTGCTGGTAGAGATAGAAGGGCAGTGTACGGAAATCTTCATTACCAAATAGTGCTACAACACCAAAATCTCCAATGGAAAGGACACAAGCAAAGGCCAGCGCTTGTGCCAGAGGAACTTTCAGTGCTTTTAGTTCAATCCAGCGCAGTCGGTTAATACCTTGAATATTTAGGGAGCGACACAGTGGATTATAGCGAGCCGCCAGATCTTTCATTGGATTATCCAGAACTTTCAGTGCATAGGGGATTGCCATCAGTGCGTTGGTTAAAATCACTAGACCGTAGGGTGAACGGGGCAGGCCAATGGTATTGTTGAGCAACAGAAAGAATCCTGTTGCCAATACAATGCCGGGCATAGAGAGGATCAATAAACCACTCATCTCCATTGCTTGTCCCCAGTGAGGAGAATAACGCAGGTACAGCTCACGGCTGCTCCACAGTAGCATCATAGTGAATAAAACACATAATAACCCCGCGCCTAAAGCAATGACCACTGAGGTGATAAATGCTTGCCACAATGCAGGCTGGCGCAATACGTTAAGCAACCCGCTGTTAAGCCCATCCATGATAACCGCCAATAATGGCGGTACGAGTAGTAATAATGCTGCGATAATTAACACGCTGTCGCAGATTTTTCTCAACAAAGTATCCTGTGGATTACGCCATTGTTGTTGGTTGCTGTAGCCGACAGATAGAGTACTGTTAAGTTTCTGACTAAGGAGCACAAGGCCAAGGCAGCAGGTAATCTGAATCAACGCCAATAACGCGGCCCGGTTGAGATCGTAGTCATAGCTTAACGCTTGATAGATTGCCAGTTCGACAGTTGTTGCGGCCGGTCCGCCACCTAACGCCAGTACGGTAGCAAAACTGGCGAAACAGAGCATAAAAATCAGTGCGCCGGTGGGTAGGATCTGGCGGCGCAGATAAGGCCATTCAACAAAACGGAAATGTTGCCATTCATTCATACCTAGCTGCGCCGCTAATTGTCGTTGTTCTACCGCAATGTTTTCCAGCGATTGCAGTAAAAGCCGTGTTGCCAGTGGCATATTAAAGAAAATATGTGCCAGCAAAATGCCGGGTAAACCGTAAGGGGTGAAATGGTAATTGATTCCGGCCCATTCACAAAACTGAGCTAACCAGCCGACTCGACCATAGACCGTCAGAATGCCGAATAGGGCGACTAGCACGGGCAAAACCAGTGTCATGGCACACAGGCGTAGAAAGAGGGTTCGGCCTGGAAAATGACGGCGATAGAGTGCCCTGGAAAGAAAAATAGCCGGGATCACAGAAAATAGTGCTGATAAAAAGGCTTGCCAGAATGTGAAGCGTACCACGTGCCACAAATAGCGATCTTCTATCAGTAAATACCAATCACTTGCAGGTGAATTAAACCAGAGCGCACCAAATGCCAGTAAGGCGACTAACAGTAAAAGACCGGAGGCAATGATCCCCGGTAACAGCCATCCGGCCATCAGCGGCTGACAGCGCTTTGCCATGCACGAATCCATTGATTACGGTATTTTGCGACTTCTTCTGCGGGATATTGCAGAGATTTTTCAGGTATTGAAAGCTGTGAATACACTTCTGGGAGTGGGATATTAATGACCGGATACATCCAGTTAGTGGTTGGAATTTCCTGTTGGAAAGCTGGAGTCAACATAAACTGCATAAATTTCTGGGCAAGTTCCGGTTGCTTGCTGGAGGCCAGTTGTGCGGCTACTTCGACTTGCAGGTAATGACCTTCACTAAAAGTAGCTGCCGCATAGTTGTCTTTCTTCTCAGATAACAGGTGGTAGCCTGGTGAAGAGGTATAACTCAGCACCAGATCACCTTCTCCTTTCAGAAACAGGCCATAAGCTTCACTCCAGCCTTTAGTAACAGTCAGTGTTTTCTTTGCCAGTTTTTGCCAGGCTTGCGGTGCGTCATCACCATAAATTTTCTGTATCCACAATAACAAACCTTGCCCCGGAGTGCTGGTGCGAGGATCTTGATAGATCACTTTCCAGTTATTGTGGCTATTGATCAGCTCATCCATGCTTTTTGGCGGGTTTGGTAAAGTCTTTTTGTTGTAAATGAAGGCAAAATAGCCATAGTCATAAGGAATGAATATCTGGTTATGCCATGACACCGGCAGTGCCAGCTTGCTGATATCTACTTGACTTTCAGTGAACAGCCCTGTTTGTTGAGCCGCTTGAATTAAGTTGTTATCCAACCCAAGAATAATATCAGCAGCAGTACGCTTGCCTTCCATTCTTAGGCGATTGAGCAGAGAAACACCATCTTCCAGAGCAACCAGTTTCAGTTCACAGTTACATTCAGCTTCAAACGCTTTTTTAATTGCGGGTCCGGGTCCCCATTCTGCGGCAAAAGAATCATAGGTATAAACCGTTAATATCGGCTTGGCCTGTACAACCTGACTCAATAGCAACGTAGGGGCTGATAGGGCCGCCAGTACGATTAATTTGGAAAATAACGTTTTAAACACTTTGCTCTCCTTACATTAATAGGATTGGCAAAGGATTTGAGGAAGTGCTAAACGGCAAGATAATGTCTGTGAAATAGTTAGCAGCTCAAATCCCTACGCCGGTATTAGCCGGATCAGGTTCGGCGGGTTTACTCTCAGCAAGGCTGTTTTGAACAGCCAGCACCCCGTTGAGATGGCGCTATTGTAGAGATTTAGCTAGCGACTGCAAAGTCCAATGATAGAGGTTTACCACTTGAGGGTAGTGTGAAACAATTAGTCATCTTTCAAATTTAGTTTATCGAGGTAGTCTGGTGATCGATGATGATGGCTACCGCCCGAATGTAGGAATTGTAATTTGTAATCGGCAAGGCCAGGTTTTGTGGGCTCGGCGTTATGGGCAGCATTCCTGGCAATTTCCTCAAGGGGGCATTAATCCGGGGGAATCACCAGAACAGGCTATGTACCGGGAACTGTATGAAGAAGTAGGGTTAGGTCGGAAAGATGTACGCGTTCTGGCTTCTACGCGTAATTGGTTGCGTTACAAATTACCCAAGCGTTTGGTGCGTTGGGATACACGACCTGTCTGTATTGGTCAAAAACAGCGGTGGTTTTTATTACAACTGCTCTGTAATGAAGACGATATTAATGTGCAACACAGTAATACCCCGGAGTTCGATGGTTGGCGTTGGGTCAGCTATTGGTATCCTGTCCGGCAGGTTGTCTCTTTTAAGCGTGATGTTTATCGGCGCGTGATGAAAGAGTTTGCTTCGGTTGTAATGCCAAT
Organism: Photorhabdus antumapuensis; assembly: GCF_020387775.1. NCBI lineage: Bacteria > Pseudomonadati > Pseudomonadota > Gammaproteobacteria > Enterobacterales > Morganellaceae > Photorhabdus > Photorhabdus antumapuensis. The sequence continues at coordinate 111,691 of NZ_JAHZMK010000032.1, read as the reverse complement.
GCAGGAAAGCGTATCTCTGCCACGTTCTTCGTATTCTTATCGTCGAAAAAGAAGTTAGGTGAGTTCCATGCTCATGCGCTTACGGGAAATTGTTGAAAAAGTTGCTATGGCAACCAATCTGGCCGAAGCGCTTGAGCTATTGGTGAACGAGACCTGTCTGGCAATGAACACGGATGTCTGTTCTATCTATCTTGCTGATCATCAACGGCGGTGTTATTACCTGATGGCAACCCGAGGATTGAGGAAACCCCGAGGAAGGACTATCAGTTTGGCTTTTGGTGAGGGAGTTGTTGGGCAAGTTGGTCAATTGTCTGAACTGATTAATCTGGCGGATGTCCGCAGCCATCCAAGTTTCAAATATTTGCCTCAAGTTAAAGAGGATAGCTTCCGCGCTTTTTTGGGTGTTCCACTGGTCTATCGCCGCCAGTTGCAAGGTGTTTTAGTCGTTCAGCAGCAGGAACAACGCCTGTTCAATGAAACTGAAGAGTCCTTTATGGTGACGCTTGCGACGCAACTGGCAGTGATCCTTGCTCAAGCTCAGACTAAGGGTTTGTTTGGTCAGTACCGGCAGACCAGAATTAAAGCGCTGACAATTTCCAATGGCATCGTGATGGCTCAGGGATGGCAAGATTGTTCCCAACCCTCACTTGACCAAATTTTTGAAGCCTCAACCCTCGATCATGCAGCAGAACGTTCTCGTTTGATTCAGGCACTTGAAGATGCGACCGCAGAATGTCGTCGTCTTAGTAAACGTTTTACTGCGGGTTCTCAAAAAGAGAGTGCCGCGATTTTTAATCTCTATTCTTACCTTTTGAATGATCCCCAGTTGAAACAAGATCTGTTCTCCTGTGTTGAACAGGGCTCTGTTGCGCAATGGGCCGTTAAACAGGTTATTGAGAAATACGCAGAACAATTCGCCAGCTTGCAAGATGCTTATATGCGGGAAAGGGCATCAGATCTACGGGCGCTTGGACAGCGATTATTATTTCATCTGGATGATTCACTTACTACCAGCCATCAGTGGCCTGAATGGTTCATTCTGGTTGCAGATGAACTGAGTGCCAACCTATTGGCAGAAATGCCGCAAGAAAGGTTAGCTGGGGTTATTGTCCGTGATGGTGCTACTCATTCCCACTCTGCCATACTGGTGCGTGCAATGGGAATTCCGGCCATTATGGGGGCGGATATCCAGCCGGAACTCCTGAACAATCGTATGCTGATTCTTGATGGTTTCCGTGGGGAAGTCTTTATTGAGCCTGAACCCCTGATTGCTCAGGAATATAAACAGATTATCGAAGAAGAAAAAGCACTTAGCAAACTGGCTGAGGGGGATGTTGATCGGGAAGCGAGGCTCAAAAGTGGCGAGCGCATTCTGGTTCAGCTTAATGCGGGTTTGAGCCTGAAATATGAGTTGCAGATTAGTAGTAGTATTGATGGTGTTGGACTCTATCGCACCGAAATACCTTTTATGTTGCACTGTGGCTTCCCATCAGAAGATGAACAAAAAGCGCGTTATCAGGAGATGTTGCAATTATTTCCTGATAAACCAGTGGTATTGCGTACACTTGATATTGGTGCGGATAAACAACTGCCCTATATGCCTATCAGCGAAGAGAACCCTTGTTTGGGATGGCGTGGTATACGAGTGACGCTGGATCAACCAGAGATTTTTCTTATCCAGCTGCGGGCAATGCTTAGAGCTAACGCTGATATGGGTAATCTGAAAATCCTGCTGCCAATGGTGACGAGTGTAGAAGAAATTGATGAAGCTCAGCGATTGGTGGACAGAGCGAAAGCGGAAGTCGAGCAAATACTGGCGCGCCAAATATCTATGCCTCAGCTCGGTGTCATGATTGAGGTTCCTTCGATGATTTTTCTGTTGCCACAACTCAAAAACAGAGTCGATTTTGTGTCTATTGGCACCAATGACCTAACACAATATCTATTGGCAGTAGATCGGAATAACACTCACGTCGCTTCTCTTTATGATTGCTTACATCCGGCGGTGATTCGGGCATTAAAACTGGTATTTGAAAATAGCCAGCGGGCAGGTCTTACGATCAGTATTTGTGGTGAAATGGCAAGTTTCCCTATGGGGGCGCTGTTATTGATTGGTCTTGGCTATCGTAGTTTGAGTATGAGTGGTTGTAGTGTGCCAAGAATTAAGTATTTATTACGTCATCTGGAGTTGGCTCAGGTTGAAAAATTAATGGCCGAAGTACTACAGGCTGAAACCAGCCTAAGAGTAAAGGAACTGTCAGCAACGTTTATGGAGCAGCATGGGGTTGGTGGTTTGGTCAGAGGTGGCATTTAATCCGTTTAACGGCCTGTGCTATGATTCGCAATCATTTGCCTTAGAGCATTAATGCTAAATATTAAGTGAGGAAAGATGAGTAATAGCTACCTGGCATTTCCTAATATTGACCCGGTTATTTTTTCAATAGGTCCAATATCCCTCCATTGGTACGGTTTCATGTACTTGGTTGGGTTTGTATTCGCTATGTGGCTAGCGACACGCAGGGCAGCCAAACCCAACAGTGGTTGGACAAAAAACGAAGTAGAGAACTTGCTTTATGCAGGGTTTGCAGGCGTATTTGTCGGTGGCCGTCTAGGTTACGTCCTGTTTTATAATTTCCCGGCATTTCTCGATAACCCCCTTTATTTGTTTAAAGTTTGGGATGGTGGGATGTCTTTCCACGGTGGTTTGGTGGGGGTTATCTGCGCAATGTGGTGGTTTGGCCGCAGAACGAAACGTCATTTCTTACAAGTTGCTGATTTCATTGCACCGTTAGTCCCTTTTGGCTTAGGCATGGGGAGAGTCGGTAATTTTATTAACGGTGAATTGTGGGGACGTGTCACATTGGATACACCGTGGGCGATGCTATTCCCAAGTTCGCGTAGCGAAGATATTGCATTGGCCGCAGCGGACCCTTCATTGTTATCAATACTTGAACAATATGGTGTTTTGCCACGTCACCCTTCACAACTTTATGAAATGGCGTTGGAAGGTATCGTTTTATTTATCATTTTGAATTTATACATCCGTAAACCTCGCCCGATGGGCAGTGTTTCCGGTTTATTCTTAATTGGTTACGGTATTTTCCGGGTAATAGTCGAATTTTTCCGTCAACCAGATGCACAATTGGGTTTATTCGATGGGATCAGCATGGGACAGATTCTTTCTATTCCAATGATCCTGGCGGGAATATTAATGATGATATGGGCATATAAACACCAAGGTAATAAGGTACGAGAGGTAAGATGAAACAGTATCTGGACTTAATGAAAAGAGTGCTTGCAGAGGGCACTTCGAAGGCAGACCGCACCGGGACGGGGACACTCTCAATTTTCGGGCATCAGATGCGTTTCAATTTACAGGATGGTTTCCCACTGGTCACAACTAAACGTTGCCATATCCGCTCAATTATTCATGAACTTCTCTGGTTCCTGAATGGTGATACCAATACTAAATATCTGCATGAAAATGGAGTGACTATTTGGGATGAATGGGCGGATGAAAACGGTGATTTAGGGCCTGTATATGGTAAGCAATGGCGTGCATGGGGTACTGCGGATGGCCGTCAGATTGACCAATTGAAAACCGTACTGGAACAACTTAAAAGCGATCCAGATTCACGTAGAATCATTGTTTCTGCTTGGAACGTTGGTGAGCTGGATAAAATGGCATTAGCGCCATGCCATGCTTTCTTCCAGTTTTATGTTGCGGATGGAAAACTTTCCTGTCAGCTTTACCAGCGTTCCTGTGACGTATTCCTCGGCTTGCCGTTCAATATTGCCAGCTATGCATTGTTGGTTCATATGATGGCACAGCAATGTGATATGGAAGTGGGCGATTTTGTCTGGACCGGTGGTGACACGCATCTTTATAACAACCATATGGAACAAACACAATTACAACTTAGCCGTGAACCGCGTTCACTGCCAAAACTGGTGATAAAGCGTAAACCGGAATCACTTTTTGATTATAAATTTGATGACTTTGAAATAGTTGATTATGACCCACATCCAGGAATAAAGGCACCGGTTGCTATTTAACGGTTGTGTTTAAAATAGCTCTTCTATGTTTGTCAACATTCTGGGGGAACAATTTATTATAAATTGTTCCCCTTTTCATTTTGGTGGTATAGTATACAGATACATAGAAGTAGGAGGAAAAAGACCATGAATACCTTTTCTCAAAAAAAAAGCTAGGGATCTACTCAGTAACCCAGAGAATTTCGAGGGCGGCGTGTTTATTACCAAAAATGGAATATCTGAATTGTTTATTCAACCGATAGCAGAACGTGAGAGGGAGCAAGCCGATAGAAACGCAGAAAGACAGGCGATGGCGTTGCTTAAAATCGCTATGCTGTCTAAGAAAGACATTATAGAAGGTAGAACAATGACACTTGAAGAAGCACTTCGTAGACGCAAGGAACGTCGAGTGTGAAATATAAAGTTTAAGAAAATCCTTTTTTTACTCAATTAATTGGAGAAACAGATAAAGCTAATCTATAAAAACTGCACTAGAAACCTTAAAACGTGTACTCAAGGCTTTTATATGGGTTACTGTCAGCGACTTCGTTCCGCTCAGAATTTGTGATACGAGGGAAGCTCCTCCGATTTCGTTTTTAAGGTCGGCTTGTTTAAGGCCGTGTTGATCCATCAGGACCCTCAGGGCTGCAACCCCCGTAGGAATATTTTCAATAGCCTGATTAAATTCTGCAAATTCAGGGGCGGTATCTTCATAGCGTTCAATTGTTGTAGTTAGAATCTCAATTAACCCTTTGTTATTGTCATAGTCTTTGAAAAGCTCATCAATCAAATCCAGCGCTTCTTTGTACTGTTCTGAGGTATTGATGTAGGTCAGCCAAGGGATCTCTGAAAACAGAGCGTTAGCCCGTTCCTGAACGACTGCAAAATTGATCATTCTCTGTTTCTCCGGTAGTAGTTGGTTAGTTTGTCGTATTCTGCGTGGAATACGATGTGTTTAATGTAACAGTACCCATTGAAAACTCAATAAAAGACAGTAATCGGACATTATTATCACCAATATTGATACACCACTATTGATCGCTATACTTAAAAGTTGATCGTTATATTTAAAACAAGCTTCTCAATTAATTATTTTCTAGTCTGATATTATTTATATTTATAGAATAAATTAATAGTAATAACATCCTCATGTAAAACACTCAATATCTTCTTTATTATGTTCATGAAGCTTCTTCCTCATAGCCATATAATCTTACAATGTATGGCAATAATAAGAAATAAAAATAACTATTCTCGTTGATTTTTGCGAAGTTCTACGCAATTTAAATGTAACAATGATAGGCTATTATTTTTTTATTGATGCACTCTCGCATAAAATTCAAATTTATATTTATTTTGTTTTGGAAATAAGTAGAATGTCTTACGAAAGGAAATAAGGAATTATTAATGGTAAATAATATGAATATAATCGACTATTATAATATTGATAATCAATCAGGTTTTTCTTTATTGGAATTGATGATTGTTATTGTTTTGGTTTCAATATTTTCCTTATGGGGCGTGCAGGAATGGGGCTATCACCAGGAAAGAGCCAGGTTACAGGAATCAGCACAGAAAATATTAACATTTATATCCAGGCAGCAATCTGTGGCAAATTATCTGAATAAAAGGGTAATGTTATGGTTGAAAACCGGAAAAAACTGGTGCATAGCGCTCTCTAATTCGGTATTGGCTAATTGTGATTCAGAAAATGTTGAAGGAATAAGTTCTCCCTATCAGGATGTTATTATCAGTTCAGCAACCAAGGATCAGATAGAGTTTCATGGAATAAGAAACACCATGATACCTGCGAGTTTTACTTTGGTGAATTCCGCAGGTGAAATATCTATTATTTTTTCTTCACGAGGTAGGATAAGATTATGTAGTAATAATAAGTTTAATCAAATTCCAGCTTGTGATTAATGATACTTTTTCCACTAAAATAAACGATACTTTATTGGAACAATGAAACATAAACATCAATCTGGAATGACATTATTAGAAGTTATTGTGGCAATGGCTATTGGTAGTATTATCTTACTAGCGATTGCTAAAAGTTATCCTATTTTAACTAAACAAATAATGGAGTTATATCAGAGATATCGTTTAGGCTATTTCGTTAAACAAACGTTACATATTATGGAAAAAGATATTCGTCGTGCTGGATATTGTCAGCATTATTGTGATGGAAAGCCAATATTCATCGATAATAAAAGTGATGAGAGTGAGGATTCATGCCTGATTATTGTATACGATCTTAATATAAATAACCAATGGGAGCCACCAGAACACAGTGAATCGGAATTCTTTGGCTATCGTCTTAGTAATAAGTCAGTGGAATGGAAAAGAGGTGCGGGTAACTGTCAGGAAAATGGCTGGGAAAGGCTATTTGACCCAAATGAGATAGTGGTAGATTCATTTAAAGCAGAAAAATTACCAACAAAAGATGGCTTAGTTTTTATCAAATTGACGCTTATTGCACATTGGTTTAAACATCCATCAATAAACTACCAATATCAGGCAGTAATACGTTTGCGCAATATCAGGGGATAAGTACCGTGACTGAGCATTCTCCAAATGTCTGCCTGCAATTTCAGCAAGGAAATGTATTGTTAATTTCAGTGCTGATGTTGCTGGCTGTGAGCCTTATGATGCTGAAAGCTTTACATCATCATCTGGATAACGCATTAATCATGATGGTTGATGAACGCAGATATTTAAAAGCTTTTCAACAAGCAGAATCTTCATTGGCATGGGGAATGGCTCAATCATGGTTACTTTATAGTGATAAAACAGAAGAGTGGTATTGCCTGCAACAGCAGGAGTTCCATTTGACAGGCTGTTTAAAAAGGTACTCAAGTAATTTTTTTCTGCTGAAAGGTGTGGCAGAAGTGGCATCAGGGCAATCTGTCGGATTATATCAATGGATGAAATTAATCTCTTCTGGTGGTAGTGATTCCCTTATTCCGGTAGAAAGCGGTTGGTTGGATTTCTGTCCCGAGGCCGATACGGGGTTTTGTTTATGAAACCAAATCTTTTTCATGCTCATCAATCTGGGATGAGTTTGCCCGAAGTTATGGTTGCCGTTATGGTCTTTTCTGTCTCTTTACTGGGATTAATGCGTTATCATCAGGCGCTATTGTTTGGATTTCAGCAACATTGGCAACAATCAAAGGCGGACAAATTATCTTATGGATACCTGGAACAATATGAATTAATTACAGGTCAAAGTGCTTTATCAGAATTAACACCGCCACCGGGATGGCACGCTGAATTTCAGACGACATATCAGTTATCTGATTGCTATCAGCTTACAGTTATAGTAACAACGCCTTATAATCAGCAAAGTAAAGCAAGCCGGTGGATTTGTTCAAATGGGAGTCCTGATGTTCAAGGTTTATCATTCTAATCAGTTGGATCTTCTTAAAGAGCTGATAACCATACTTATCGGAGATAATCCACTGACTGATCCGTTTGAGCAGGAAGTCATTCTGGTACAAAGCCCAGGGATGTCACAGTGGCTGCAAATCCAACTGGCTGAAAGAATAGGGATATCAGCCAATATTTCATTTCCACTTCCGGCTACTTTTATCTGGGATATGTTTACCAAAGTATTGCCTGATATCCCTAAAGAAAGCGCTTTTAGTAAAGATGCCATGACATGGAAATTGATGGCGTTATTGCCTCAATTATTGCCAGAAGCGGAATTTGTCGCACTCAGGCACTATCTTGATCAGGATTTTGATAAACGGAAAATTCATCAATTGGCCGGGCGGGTTGCTGACCTGTTTGACCAATATCTTGTTTATCGCCCGCAATGGCTGGAAAGCTGGCAGCAAGGGCAGCTTATTGATGGTTTGAGTGATAATCAATTGTGGCAGAAAAGATTATGGCTGGAACTGACAAAATATACTCACCAGTTGCAACAACCCCAATGGCATCGTGCTAATTTGTATCAGCGTTTTATTTCGATACTGGAAAATAGTCCTGACTTTTCAGCTTGTTTACCGAAACGGGTATTTATCTGTGGTATTTCTGCCTTACCCCCGGTCTATTTACAAGCTTTACAGGCATTGGCACGACATATTGATATTCACCTGATGTTTACCAATCCATGTAAATATTATTGGGGAGATATTCAGAATTATGCTTTTCTGGCAAAACTGAGTAGTCGTAAACCACGTCATTATAACAGTGAACAGGAGCTGGAGTATTTTAAAGACCCCGGTAATGCTCAATCACTGTTTAACGATGATGGTGAACAGGATGTAAGTCATCCCTTGTTGGCATCGTGGGGTCGGTTGGGCCGTGATAATCTCTATTTATTGTCGCAGCTTGAGCAGAGTTCGGAAGTTCACGCTTTCGTTGAATTAGAACAGGATAATCTATTACATCAATTGCAAAGGGATATTCTCTATCTGGAAGATCATGCCCAAATTGGTTCAACAAAAGAAACATTTGAAAATAGCTTGAAGAAAAGAGTACTTGATCCGTTAGATCGTTCTTTATCTTTCCATGTTTGCCATAGCCCTCAACGTGAAGTGGAAGTTTTACAGGATCAGCTATTGAGATTATTGGAAGATAATCCATCGCTGACGCCAAGGGATATTATTGTGATGGTCGCGGATATTGACAGCTATACTCCCTATGTTCAGGCAGTATTTGGTAATGTCTCTGTTGAACGCTATATTCCATTTGCCATTTCTGATCGTAAGGCCCGTCAGGCACATTCGATTTTACAGGCATTTATTACACTGCTTGATTTACCTCAAAGCCGTTTTACAACAGAACAGGTTTTAGCATTGTTGGAAGTACCCACGCTGGCGAATAAATTTAACATCCATGAAGATGGTTTGCGTTTATTAAGGCGTTGGGTTGAAGAATCAGGTGTTCGTTGGGGGCTGGATGACGATAATGTCGAACAGCTATCTTTGCCGGTAACAGGCCAGCATACATGGCGTTTTGGACTGACCCGAATGTTATTGGGTTATGCAATGGATAGCCGGTCGGGCCCTTGGAAAGAGGTATTGCCTTATGATGAATCCAGTGGTTTAGCCGCCGAGCTTGTCGGACAATTGGCTGAGTTTTTAATGCAATTAAGCTATTGGCGCAAAATTCTTGCCGAGAGCCGGACATTAACGGGCTGGTTACCTGTCTGCCAGCAGTTGCTGGAAACATTTTTTGTATCAGATAATGAGACTGAATTAGTACTGTCAATGATGGAACAGCAATGGCAGAAAGTCATAGATAATGGACTGAACGCCCGTTATCAGGAAAGTGTGCCATTGGTTCTGTTGCGAGATGAATTAGCGCTTCGGTTTGATAATGAAAAAATTAGTCAGCGTTTTCTCGCAGGGTCTGTCAACTTTTGCACCTTGATGCCAATGCGTTCTATCCCCTTTAAGGTTGTCTGTTTATTAGGAATGAATGACGGTATTTATCCCCGTTCAATTCCACCGCTTGGGTTTGACCTCATGGCAGAAAAAAGCCAAAGGGGAGACAGAAAACGGCGGGATGATGATCGTTATTTATTCCTTGAAGCGCTGATATCCGCTGAACAGTTTCTTTATATTAGTTACATTGGTAAATCCATTCGTGATGATACGGAATGCAACCCTTCGGTGCTGGTTAATGAATTGCTGGATTATGTTTGCCAGAGTTTCTGTTTGCCAGGCAATGAAAAACTGAATGTTGATGAAAGCGCCGCTAATATCAGAAAACATCTGTTGTCTCTTCATACCCGGGTTCCATTTGCACCGGAAAATTTTATACCGAGCAGTTATCAACAAAGCTATGCCAGAGAGTGGTTACCGGCGGCAACTGAACAAGGCTCAGCATATGCTGAATTTTGTCAATCTATTGAAATGGCGCAAATCCAAGAAATTACACTTGATGATTTAATCCGCTTTTACCGTCATCCTGTTCGGTTTTTTTTCCAACGCTGCCTGAAAGTAAATTTCGTTATTGAAGAAACGGAATTGCCAGAGGAAGAACCTTTCGTTTTAGATAATCTTCAACGTTATCAGTTTAATCAGCTACTGTTGAATGCGTTAATTGAACAGCAATCGCCTGAACCACTTTTCAATCGGCTGCGTGCTGCTGGAGGATTGCCTTTTGGCGCTTTTGGTGAGGTTTATTGGTTGAAACAGCAAAAAGAGATGCAGCCTTTGGCGGATAAAATTCGTGAACAACAAATGGAAACTTTATCTGTTGATTTACATCATGATTTAGGCCAGGTGATGCTGACAGGGCAAATTAATAAGGTGCAACCGGATGGTTTGCTACGTTGGCGGCCAGCCAGTTTGACTGCCAATGATGGCATGCAATTGTGGATTGAGCATCTGGCTTATTGTCTGACTGGTGGTAAGGGTGAAAGCCGTAGTTATGGATATGGACGTGATGGCAGTGAATGGCGTTTTGCTCCTATACCTTCAGAACAAGCGAAAGATTATCTGAATCAATTGATTGACGGTTATCAACGAGGAATATCAGCGCCTTTACCACTGTTTTGCAAAAGTGGTTGGGCGTGGCTTTCAACATGTATGAATAAAGAGACAGGTGAGATTGATGATAGTGATGAAATTCAATCAAAAGCTGAAAGCCAGTTATTGAAAGCATGGCTTGGAGATCAAGGACGCCGAGGTGAAGGGGATGATCCTTATATTCAGCGGGCTTTCAGGCAAGCTGATAAATCATTTTTAGCAAAACTTAAACAGGAAGCGCTCAGTTATTTGTTACCGATAGCGCGATATCAGAATACATAGGGAGAATATCCGATAATGCATAAACATCTTGTCCGCATGATTGCTGTGATGTTCCTGCTTTTTTGGGGAACGGCAGGTTATGCGCAAACACCACAACTACAGTGGCAGCCACTGCAAGAGACAATTTATAAAAGCGAAAATGATCACCGTCAGTATCAGGGAATCAAATTGGCAAACAATATGACGGTTTTGCTGGTATCTGATGAGAAAGCAACCAAATCTTTGGCAGCGGTAGCGATTCCGGTTGGCAGCATGGAAAACCCTGACAGCCAGCTCGGGCTTGCACATTATCTGGAACATATGGTTCTGATGGGATCTGAACGTTATCCACAATCAGGTGATTTATCTGAATTTTTGCAAAAACATGGTGGTAGCTATAATGCCAGCACGGCTTCTTACCGCACGGCTTTTTACCTTGAAGTAGAAAATGAGGCGTTAGCTCAAGCCACAGATCGTCTGGCTGATGCACTGGCTGAGCCGTTACTTGACCCAGTGAATGCAGATCGGGAGCGAAACGCCGTTAATGCAGAGATGACAATGGCGCGTTCTCGTGATGGGATGCGGGTTGCTCAAATACGGGCAGAAACCTTGAATCCTAAGCATCCCAATGCCCGTTTTTCTGGAGGTAATCTAGAAACATTGAAGGATAAACCGGGGAGTAAATTACAGACAGAACTGGTGGATTTCTATCAGCGCTATTATTCGGCCAATCTAATGAAAGGTGTCATTTACGGTAATCAGCCTCTCGATAAACTGACTCAAATTGCTGTTGATACTTTTGGTCGGATACCTGACAAAAAAGCGAGCGTACCGCCAATTACTGTTCCGGCAGTAACGGAAAAAGAGAAAGGGATTATCATCCATTATGTTCCTGCCCAACCGCAAAAGGCATTGCAATTGGAGTTCAGCATTGACAATAACAGTACTGATTTCCGCAGTAAAACTGATGAATATCTCGGTTATATGATAGGCAACCGTAGCCTGAATACATTATCAGATTGGCTGCAAACTCAAGGGCTAGCAGAAAGTATCAGTGCCGGTGCGGAACCTATGGTTGATCGCAACAAAGGCATCTTTTTTATTTATGTTACGTTGACAGACAAAGGGCTTGCACAACGGGATCAGGTTGTTGCGGCTATTTTTGCTTATATTAATTTATTAAAACAAAAAGGCATCCAGAAAAGTTATTTTGATGAGATTGCGAAGGTTTTGAATCTATCGTTCCAGTATGGCTCTATTGTTCGTAATATGCATTATATCGAATGGTTATCGGATGCTATGTTGCGAGTTCCTGTTTCCAATGTACTTAATGCCAGTTATCTGGCTGATGATTATAACCCGAAAGCAATTGCTAGCCGACTTGATGAGTTGACTCCTGAAAATGCGCGTATCTGGTATATCAGCCCAAAAGAGTCGCATAATAAACAGGCTTATTTTGTTCAGGCACCTTATCAGGTTGATCGAATTACATTGCAGCAACGAGTTAAATGGCAGCAATTAGAGGGGCAAATGAGTTTTTCTCTGCCTGCGCCAAATCCTTATATTCCTGATGATTTGAAGCTGATAAAAGCAGACAAGAGTCAAAAACATCCAGAGATGATTCTTGAACAACAGAGTGTTCGCCTGTTCTATATGCCGAGTCAATATTTTGCTGATGAGCCTAAGGCCAGCATTACATTAGATTTACGTAATGTAAAAAGTTTGGATAGTGCCCGTGAGCAGGCCACTTCCTCTTTGCTTGATTATTTGGCAGGGCTTTCCCTCGACCAGCTTAGTTATCAAGCTTCTGTTGCTGGAATGAATATTTTTACGAGTTCATCACAGGGAATGCAACTAGGAGTAAGTGGTTACACTCAAAATTTGCCGGAACTTTTAACCTCTTTAATCAGTCATTACATGGCGTTTACGCCAACTGAGAGTCAACTGGAGCAAGCTAAGTCTTGGTATCGTGAACAGATAGAAGTTTCCAATAACGCTAAAGCGTATGAAATGGCTATGCAGCCGTTAAAGCGCCTTTCTGTGGTGCCATACACGGAACAGTCCACTCGTCTGAAAGCGCTGGAAACTATCACTGTTCAGGATATTGTTACGTATCGTCATAAAATGATAAAAAATTCTGCTTTGCAGATGATGATCATTGGAAACTTGACCGAACAGCAGAGCAAAGTGATTGCCGAATCCGCTCATAACCAACTAGCAAATCAAGGAAATGACTGGTGGATTGGGGATAAGGTGGTGATTGATAAAAATTACCCGGTTAATTTCCAGCGTGTTGGCAGCAGCACAGATGGCGCTTTGGCAGAAGTTTATATTCCGACGGGTTATAACCGTATAGAAGGTTATGTTTATTCCAGTTTGTTGAGCAATATGCTCCATTCGTGGTTCTATGAGCAGCTAAGAACAACAGAGCAACTGGGGTATGCGGTGTTTGCTTTCAATACCAGTGTGGGGGAGCAGTGGGGATTGAGTTTCCTGCTACAAAGTAATAGTAAGCAACCCAAGTATTTGAATCAGCGTTATCAAAATTTCTATCAAAACGCGGGTAATAAATTGAAAACCATGTCTCAAGCTGATTTTGAACAGTACAAGAATGCACTGATTAATGAAAAGCAGCAACCGCCGCAAACTTTCTATGCCGAAGTTGCTCGTTTCTCCAGTGATTTTAGCCGCAATAACTTTAGTTTTGATAGTAGAGATAAAATGCTTGAGATACTGAGGAAAACCACACAGAAACAATTGATTGATTTCTATCGGAATGCGGTAATCAAACACCGGGGGCTCTCATTGATTTCACAAGTGATTGGTAAATCAGGAAACTTGGATGGATATGCGAAATTGAAGGATTGGAAAACCTATCAGAATGTGACTGAATTTCAGAAACGGTTACCTGTTGAGGTAAGAGCTCAGTGATCACAGAGATATCTGTCCACAGGCTTAATGTATTAACTCTGCCGCTGAATGGTCAGCGGCTGATTGAAGCGTCAGCCGGGACGGGTAAAACCTACACCATCGGCATTTTATATCTGCGTCTTCTACTTGGAATAGGAAAAGATGCCGCTTTTTCACGACCTTTAAGCGTGGAAGAAATTCTGGTGGTTACGTTTACTGAGGCAGCAACAAATGAGTTACGTGGGCGTATCCGTGAAAATATTCATAAACTTCGCCTTGCTTGTATTCGAAACGAAGTAGAAGGCGCGGAACCTGCCTATCAACAGCTATTGGATGGAATCCCAGATAAAGGGCGGGCGGCTGTCTGGTTACTGGCCGCAGAGCGGCAAATGGATGAAGCCGCGATTTATACCATTCATGGTTTTTGTCAGAGGATGTTGGCACATAATGCTTTTGAATCTGGGATCTTGTTTGAACAGACATTAATTCAGGATCAACAGCCATTAGAACGGCAGGGGTGTGCCGATTTCTGGCGGCGCCATTGTTATCCATTGCCGTTATCAATGGCACAGGTAATCAGCCAGGAGTGGAGTGGGCCGGAAGCTCTGTTGGCTGAATTACACCCTTATTTACAAGGGGATATGCCATATATGGTTAATGCGCCGGACAGTGATGAAACGTTGTTAAGTCGCCATGAAAAAATTACCCAGTTGATCAGCGATGTTAAATACCAATGGAATGGAGTTGCTGGAGAGTTGAACGATTTAATTGCGAGCTCTGGTGTTGATAAAAGAAGTTACAGTAGTAAGCACTTACCAAATTGGCTGAATAGTGTCATGGATTGGGCTCAGGCGCCTACAGAGGATTATCTGTTGCCAAAAGCGCTGGAGAAATTCCGGCAGTCAGTATTGGCAGAAAAGACAAAGAAAGGTGAGGTACCTGAACATTCACTTTTTGTGGCGATAGATGATTTGTATCAGCAACCACTTACTTTACGTGATTTGATTATCTCTAGGGCTATTATTGAAATTCGCCAATCAATCCGTCAGGAAAAACTAACACGTGGTCAGATGGGGTTTGATGATTTACTTACCCGTCTTGATGATGCTCTGAAAGGCCCTGGCAGCGATTTGCTTGCTGAAACTGTCCGTCGGCGCTATCCGGTTGCTTTGATTGACGAGTTTCAGGATACCGACCCACAGCAATATCGGATTTTTCATACCATCTATGGCAGTCAGCCTGAAAATGGATTGCTGTTTATCGGCGATCCTAAACAAGCTATTTATGCATTTCGGGGTGCAGATATTTTCACTTATATTCGTGCCCGTTCTCAGGTAAGTGCTCACTATACTCTGGAAACAAACTGGCGCTCTGCCTACTCAATGGTACAGGCAGTAAACAAACTGTTTATGCGTTCAGAAAATCCATTTTTGTTTGAGCAAATCCCTTTTATCGAGGTTTCTGCGGCAGAGAAAAACCGGGAACTCTCTTTTAGTTATTATGGTGAAGAACAGGCCGCATTGAATTTCTGGTTACAATCAGGAGAAGGTGTTTCCACCGGAGATTATGAGCAAACGATGTCACGGCTCTGTGCCGCGCAAATTCGTGATTGGTTGCAGGCGGGGAGCGAAGGGCGTGCTCTGTTACATCAAAGTGAGGAAGCCCGACCTGTGACGGCGGCTGACATTACGGTTCTGGTGCGTAGCAGAAAGGAAGCCATACTGATCCGTAGTGCACTTAATCTGTTATCTATCCCTTCCGTATTTCTTTCTAACCGAGAAAGTGTATTTGATACCGCAGAAGCCAAGGATATTCTCTGGTTGCTGCAAGCGGTGTTATCACCAGAGAAAGAACGAGTCTTGAGAAGTGCGCTTGCCAGTGGCTTGTTTGGTTTGACCGCTCGACAGATAGACAAACTAAATCATGATGAGAAAGCATGGGACCAGTTAGTTGATGAATTTGATAGCTACTTTCGTCTGTGGCAACGCCGTGGTGTGTTACCTATGTTACGAGCGGTAATCGCCAACCATCATATTGCTGAGAATTTGCTTGCCAGTTATGACGGTGAACGGCGTTTGACGGATGTGATGCATATTGGTGAGTTGTTGCAGGAGATATCTTTACAACTTGACAGTGAACATGCAGTCACCCGTTGGTTGGCTCAGCAGATCTCTCATCCTGATCCACAATCTGAAAATCAGCAGATGCGGCTGGAAAGCGATCGTCATTTGGTACAAATTTGTACTATCCATAAATCTAAAGGACTGGAATATCCGCTGGTATGGTTGCCATTTATCTGTAATTTCAGGGAGCAGAAGCGGGCGATATATCATGATCGTACAAGCTTTAATGCTTGCCTTGATATCTTTCCTGATGACGAGACGATTGAGCTGGCGGAACAAGAGCGATTGGCAGAGGATTTGCGTTTACTCTATGTCGCATTGACGCGTTCTGTTTACCATTGCAGTGTCGGCGTGGCTCCGTTGATAAAAGGCAATAAGAAAAAGATCGGGGATACTGATCTGCATCAGAGTGCTCTGGGCTATTTGCTGCAAAAGGGAGTGAAAGGGGATGCTAATTTTCTGGCAACATCACTTAAAGAATTAAGCGGGGATGGCATTGTTGTATCGTTAATCAATGATACTGACGATCATCCTTGGCAATCGCAAAGTAGAAATGATTTGGTACTTTTGGCCAGGCAATTTAAACGCAGAGTCCAGGATGATTGGCGTATTACCAGTTATTCTGGTTTACGAAACTCGGTGGTTCATCGTGGCAGTGCTGCTGCTTATTTTGCTGGAGAAGAATCTATTGACGTGATAGTTCAGTCTATTGCGCCAAAACTTGATATTGATGCCAGTGGTGAAAAGCAGTCAGTGGAACAACCTGAAATGACGCCCCATACATTCCCACGAGGAGCCTCCGCAGGGACTTTTTTACACGCTATTTTGGAAGAACTTAATTTCAGCCAATTACCCGATGGGAAATGGTTGGTAGAACAACTAGAATCAGCCGGATTTGATGAATGCTGGGGTGGGATATTACAGCAATGGATGGCCGATATTTTTACCATTCCATTGAATGATGAAGGTCTGCAACTTGCAAAAATTCCACTGCATCATCAACAGAATGAAATGCAATTTTATCTGCCGGTTGAGCAACTTTTGCGATCTCAGGAATTGGATACGGTAATGCGTCGTTATGACCCGGTTTCCGCTCGTTGTCCCCAACTGGAATTTCAGCAAGTGAAAGGGATGCTGAAAGGGTTTATTGATTTGGTTTTCTGTTGGCAAGGCAGATTCTACGTGCTGGATTACAAATCAAACTGGTTGGGAGAGGAGAGCCAGTCTTATACCCGTCAGGCAATGGAAACCGCCATGATTGAGCATCGCTATGATCTGCAATATCAGCTTTATACATTGGCGCTGCATCGCTACTTGCGTCACAGGTTAGTTAATTATGATTACCAACAACATTTCGGCGGAGTGATTTATCTGTTTCTGAGGGGGATAGATAAACAGCAGCTGGGGAATGGTATTTTCAGTTGTCGGCCATCGGCTGAATTTGTTGATGCTTTGGATCTGCTTTTCAGCGGTAATGAACAGTCTGAAAAAGAGAAAAATTAATGATTTCGTTATTACAACAGGCAGTAAACCTCAGGCTTTTGCGTTCATTGGATTTACAGTTTGCTCATGCATTGATTGAAGATAAAGATCCTATTTTGTTGTTGGTGATGGCGCTGTTAAGCGCTGAAACGGGTATCGGGCATGTTTGCTTGCCGGTTAATCGGATAATGCCTGAATATTTTTTTGATGGGCGACATCGTGAATTTGCCGAACAGTTATGGCAGGTTGCGGGAAAACCTGATGAACAGAGTTTGCTGATAGCGCTGGAAAATTGTGCTGCTGTTAGTGATGGACTTCAACCAACGCCGGTTGTGCTTTCCCATGACCGACTCTATTTGCAGAGAATGTGGCAAAGTGAGTGTCAGGTTGCGGCTTTTTTTTCCCGCAATCAGCCAACTGATCATATTCAGGAACAGCAACTGAAAGCCATTCTGGATGAATTATTCGTACTGTCTAAGGAGGCAGTGGACTGGCAAAAAGTGGCGGCGGCTGTTGCGGTGACTAGCAGAATTTCGGTTATCTCTGGCGGACCGGGAACCGGGAAAACAACTACGGTTGCTAAACTGTTGGCCGCCTTAATTAAACTTGAACCTGATAAAAAGCGGGTTATCCAACTGGCGGCTCCGACCGGAAAGGCGGCTGCGAGATTGACCGAATCTCTTAACAGTGCGGTCAGAAAATTGCCTCTGACGGAGAAACAGTTTGCATGCATGCCAGATCAGGCGCAGACGATTCATCGCTTGCTAGGAGCGCAGCCTGATAGCCAGCGATTACGTTATGATCGAGATAATCCACTGAGTTTGGATGTGCTGGTGGTGGATGAAGCGTCAATGGTGGATTTACCCATGATGGCCCGGTTGATTGATGCATTACCACCGAAAGCGAAAATTGTTTTGCTTGGTGACCGTGATCAATTGGCGTCAGTGGAAGCAGGCGCGGTGTTGGGTGATATGTGCCGTTTTGCTGAACTGGGATACAGCGTAGCGAGGGCACAACAGTTAAGTCGGTTGACTGGATACCAGTTAGTTGCAGGTGAGCAGCAAGATATCCCAGAGGTTCGTGATCGTTTGTGTCTTTTACGCAAAAGTTACCGTTTTAATGTAGATTCTGGCATTGGTCAGTTGGCTACGGCAGTTAATCAAGGGAAGAGTCGGCAAGCGCTCTCTATTTTGCAGCAACCGTTGAAGGATATCAGTTTTTACCCGTTGTCTGACGATGAAGATTATCAGCGATTGCTAGCAGAAACGGTATCGGGTTATCACGCTTATTTACGACTGGTAACAAAGCAGGCACCGGCCAAAGCGATTTTAGATGAATTTAATCGCTATCGTTTGTTGTGTGCACTTAGAGAAGGGCCGTTTGGTGTCAGTGGGCTTAATGAGCGCATAGAACAGCTATTACATCGTCAGGGGCTTATTCGTCGCCCAGTCGGGATTTTCAGCCGTGGTTATGCAGGCCGACCCATCATGATATCGCGTAATGACAGCACGCTAGGTCTGTTTAATGGTGATATCGGTATTATGCTCAGAGACGAAAATAATGAACTGCGTGCTTATTTTCAGTTGCCTGATGGACAGATTAAAGGAATCCAGCCAAGTCGTTTACCACAACATGAAACGGCGTATGTGATGACCGTACACAAATCGCAGGGCTCAGAATTTGAACATACAACTCTGGTATTGCCGACGCAGTTTGTGCCGGTTGTCAGCCGTGAATTGGTCTACACAGCGATAACCCGTGCCAGAGAAAAACTGACTCTTTATGCACATGAAGCGGTATTGCGTCAGGCAATTCAAACGCCAACCCAAAGGCGAAGCGGGTTAGCAGAGCGGCTTAGCTTACAGGCGTATTAGCGCTTGCTCGGATAGACGGCTTGTGCAAAAAAATTTATATGTTAATGATGTGGTCATATCTTTTCTGACGTTTATTGAACGTTATTTGCTCAATTGTTGGATTGGAATTTTTAAGTCTGACAAGCAGGTCATTAATACCTTTAATCAGCTTTCTGATTTGCCGTATTGACTTCGGTAAATATGCCTTTCTATTTTTGTAAAAAGTTCTTGATTAGGTAATTGGAAAATTCTCGTGCAGTGAGCTGGAGATTATATTGACCTATACAAGAAAAATGTGTCTAAAACCTGCCTGTATGCCAAATTTTGGCTAGTTTCTAATTGAGGTATCTTTTCTTAGTTGAGTGATTATTAGCCGTAATATTCAGTTGGTAATACCGATTAGTTTCATTGTGATGGCTATATACTGATCGATATCTTAATTTCACCGATTCAAGAGTCGTTACAATTACTGAATCAAATTGTTGATGTTTATATTTTGTTATCAATGTAAACAATAAAATTATAAATTTAATAAATTTTAATATTATTGTGTGGTTAATGTCACAATTTGTGAATATATTAAATGAAATTTATTATTATTTGATGATATAAACGCCTAATTATATGAATTGTGATTTGTTTACTAAACGGATTGCGGATATGTCTGGATAGCTTGCTAGGGGTGAGATGAATATCCAGATTTTTGATTTAAGGATTAAGTTGTCTGATGCAAGATAATGAAATGAGTACTGAGTCACCCCACTCTTCCCCGGAGCTGGATACCGGCCTGATTTGCTTGGCCATGTTGGCTAGGTTTCACAACATAGCTATATCGACTGAACAACTTTCACACGAATTTTCTACTTCCAACCAAGGTCTTACCTTGAAGGAGCTGCTGCTGGCTGCTCGTCATTCAGGGCTGAAAGCTAAGGCTGTACACACAACACTTGCCAGACTTGAACATACTCCATTGCCCGCCATTGCTATGGACAGAGATGGGAAGTTTTTTATTTTGGCCAAACTGGATAAAGAACAGGCTTTGATTCAGGACCCACGTTCGGTGCGCCCCGAAGTTATCAGCTTCGAGCAGCTTGAGCAGCGTTGGACAGGGCAACTGGTGCTTGTGCGTTCCAGTAACGGTCTGCCCGGAGAAACTTCACGCTTTGACTTCACTTGGTTTATCCCGGCTATCGTCAAATACCGCAAGTTGTTGGGTGAAGTTTTGCTGGGGTCTTTTGCCTTGCAGTTGTTTGCCTTGGTGACTCCGTTGTTCTTTCAGGTGGTCATGGACAAAGTACTGGTGCACCACGGCCTAACCACACTGGATGTTGTCGCGACGGGATTGCTGGGTATCATGCTGTTCGAGTCGGCCCTGAGCGGTCTGCGTAGCTACGTGTTTACCCATACGACCAGCCGTATTGATGTGGAGTTGGGGTCGGGTCTGTTTCGGCACTTGATTAATCTGCCGCTGGCTTACTTCCAGGCTAGACGGGTCGGTGATTCTGTGGCTCGTGTACGCGAACTGGAAAACATCCGCAGCTTCCTCACCGGCAACGCCATTACCCTGATGCTCGACGTGCTTTTTTCTCTGGTGTTCATTCTTGTGATGTTCTATTACAGCGGCTGGTTGACTCTCATTGTGGTGCTATCATTGCCGCTCTATGCATTAGTCTCGGTGTTGGTTACACCTCTCTTGCGTAAGCGATTACAGGATAGCTTCACACGCAACGCCGAGAATCAGGCATTTCTTGTCGAAACGGTAAATGGCATCGATACCCTAAAGTCAATGGCGGTTGAACCGCAGGCCATCCGCAAGTGGGACAACCAACTGGCGGCTTATGTTGCCGCAGGTTTCAAAACACAGACCTTATCCACTATCGCCAATGAAAGCGTTTCGCTTATTGGCAAGTTAGTGACGGTCGCCACACTCTGGCTCGGTGCGCGTCTCGTGATAGAGGGGCAGCTATCGGTGGGGGAATTGATCGCATTCAATATGCTGGCCGGTCGTGTCAGCGGCCCTATCATGCGTCTGGCGCAACTGTGGACCGGCTTCCAGCAGACCGGGGTCTCAGTGCAGCGTCTGGGAGACATCCTTAATTCCCGTACTGAATTGTCTCAGGCTACACGTAGCACAGTACCGCCGCTCAAGGGGCAGGTAGAGTTCGAACAGGTGCATTTTCGTTATCGGGCTGATGGTTCTGAGGTGTTGCGCGGAGTCAACTTGGTCATTGGCGCGGGAGAAATCATTGGTGTGGTGGGCCGCTCCGGTTCCGGTAAAAGCACCCTGACCCGCTTGTTGCAGCGGCTCTATGTTCCTGAGCGTGGACGGGTCATGGTCGATGGCATGGACTTGGCATTGGCTGATGTGTCCTCGCTGCGCCGACAGATTGGCGTGGTGTTGCAGGACAATATGCTATTTAACCGCAGCATTCGCGAAAACATTGCCTTGAGCGATCCGGGGGCGCCGCTCGACATGGTCATGCACGCCGCCCGCATGGCGGGAGCACATGAATTCATCCTTGAACTGCCCGAAGGTTACGACACCATTGTGGGTGAGCACGGCGCGTCACTTTCGGGCGGTCAACGGCAACGGGTAGCCATTGCCCGAGCTTTGATCGGCAATCCTCGCATTTTGATTTTCGACGAGGCAACCAGTGCGCTGGACTACGAGTCTGAACGGGTGGTGCAGCAGAACATGCAAAGTATTTGCAAGGGGCGCACGGTCATCATTATCGCTCATCGGTTGTCCGCTGTACGCGACGCGCATCGTATCCTCGTGATGGATCGCGGGCAGATAGTTGAACAGGGAGCCCACGCCGAGTTACTGGCGTGTCAGGACGGCCATTATTCACGACTGTATCGGATGCAGCAGGGCTGAAAGGCTTCCATTTCCGGAGCGTACGATGAAAACGGCTAATAACGTAATCAATGGTTAATAACACAGTCAGAGGTAGATGTGACCAAGATAAATATACTCCGATTCAAGGAAAATAACTTCGAATGAGCGCCACCCTTTCTTTATTGCAGCGTTATCGTCACGCGTGGCGTCAGTCTTGGGGCCAACGTAAAAGCATGGATGTGTCGCCGCGACTTGCTCATGAATTACAGTTTTTACCGACGGCTTTGGAGTTGCAGGAAACACCGGTTCACCCAGCACCGAGAATTTTCACCTGGAGCATTATGGGTTTCGCTGTATTGGCGTTGCTCTGGGCCTACATCGGCAAAATCGAGGTAGTGGCTATCGCTCCGGGAAAGGTCGTTCCCAATGGCAAGACCAAGTTGATTCAATCCAGTGAAACGGCGGTGGTCAGAGCGATCCACGTCAATGACGGCCAAACGGTGAAAGTTGGCGAGTTGTTGGTCGAACTCGACCCGACGGCGGCGAGCGCTGACGTCAGCCGGGTCCAGAGTGAGCTGCTGGCTGCTCGTATCGACAGTGCGCGGAGTGCCGCCATGCTCGACGCGATCAATCAGCAGCAGTCGCCGGCGTCGCTGGTAGGAACGATTGCCAACGCCAATCCTGAGCAGGTGCTCAGTGCCCAACGCTGGCTTCAAGGACAATACCAGGAATACCGCAGCAACCTAGAGTTGGTGGATGCGGAAATCCTCCAACGCAGCGCCGAAATTCAGTCTGCGCAGTCTCAGGTGGCTAGCCTGCGAAAAACGTTACCGATTGCTACGCGATTGGCCGAGGATTACCAGCGGTTATTGGCGAAACAGTATGTGTCGCGGCATGCATATCTGGAAAAAGAGCAGACGCGATTGGATCTGCAACGCCAGTTAAGCGTACAGCAGGCCAGTGTCTTGCAGCATACCGCCGCTCGGGACGAAGCACGACGTCGGCGTGAGGCTGTTGTTGCGCAAAATCGCCGCGCTATGCTCGACCTGCAACAGGAAGCCAACAAAAAAGCAGCGACCTTGGTTCAGGAGCTGGCGAAGGCCCGTTACCATGAAACCCTGACTAGCCTCAAAGCCCCGGTGGCTGGCACAGTTCAACAACTTGCTATCCATACCGTCGGTGGCGTGGTGACACCGGCACAGCCGCTGATGGTCATCGTCCCCGCAGACCAACCAGTAGAAGTGGAAGCCATGCTGGAAAACAAGGATGTGGGTTTCGTTCACGTTGGTCAACCGGTCACTGTCAAAGTGGAAACTTTCACTTTTACCAAGTACGGCACTGTTGACGGCGAAGTGCTCAACGTATCGAACGACGCTATCGAGGATGAAAAACGCGGGCTTATCTATAGCAGCCGTATTCGCTTGAAGTCTGATCACGTGTTGGTCAATGGTCAGCGAGTCGCGCTGTCTCCGGGCATGTCGATCACGGCAGAAATAAAAACCGATCAGCGTCGGGTGATCGATTACTTCCTGAGCCCGTTGCAGCAGCATCTGGATGAAAGCCTGAGAGAACGGTAAGAGAACGGCGGCTTGTGGGGGCAGCTCTGTGAGCAAGGTTCGCCGTACTTACCGTTTTCCGCTTTTGAGATAAGTTACTGTTAATGTTTTTCGCTGCCTTACTTTATTTGGAGTGATGAAATGAAAGTATTACGTATACACGAAAGGTTCAAAAACTGGCGCAACATGATTATTTTCATGAGCTGCACCTTATTAATGGCATGCTCTAAGCCGATGGATGTATATAAACCGATTGATGTATCGCATTCGGGGCAATCCGTCAAGATTGATTTTGAAATCAGCAAGGTTGGAGATTATCAGTTTGCTCTGCTGTTTGATAAAGGGGATGATGATGAAATGAAAAGGCGGCTTGAATTATTCGGTTATATTGATAAGGACGGAGTTATAACCCCCGTTTCGCTTCATTTGGTTAGAAACGGCGAGGTTTTTTTTGACGAGAAAATAAGCGCAGGGGGACGTAGCTGGGGACGTACCTTTGATTTCGAAGGGAGAAGTATAACTACGGCTGTGCGAGAAATTAAAACATTTTCGTTACCTCCCGGACGCTACTCTGTGGTGATTACCACCCTAGAAGATGTTCCTGCTTTTAATGGCATTCAGAGTTTTGTAGAGCTAACCTATTTTAATCCGAAGATTTAAGAAGGTTTGAAATGGTATCGGTATAAACAAAGAAAATATCAAAGTTTGGAGTGATGAAATGAAAATATTACAGGTATATGAAAGATTTAAAAACTGGCGAAATATCATTGTTTTTATGAGCTGCACTTTATTAATGGCATGCTCTAAGCCAATTGATATATACAAACCGATTGATGTGTCGCAGTCTGGTCAATCCGTCAAGATTGATTTTGAAATCAGCAAAATTAGAGATTATCAGTTTGCCCTACTGTTTGCTACTGGGAATGGTCATGATGAAATGGAAAGGCGATTTAAGTTGTTCGGGGATATTGGAAAGGATGGGGTTGCTATCCCTGTTTCGCTTCGTCTGGTTAAAGACGGCCAGATTCTTTTTGACGGGGAAATAAATACGGTGGGATCCGGTTGGGAACACACTATCTATTATAAAAAGAAAAAGATAAATGCGGTGGTGCGCGATATTGAAATATTTAAGTTACCCCCTGGACGTTACTCTGCGGTGATTACCACCTTGGCGGAGATGCCAGTTTTTCATAGTATTGAAAGTTTTGTACAGCTCACGTATTTTCCGAATATTTAAAATAGTATCAGTATATACCCCATAAACTTCAAGTTGCAGTTCGCAAGATGAAAGTGGCTTATTATTTCTCCGCACCACCTAGAGATAATAGATGTATATTGAGGTGTGGTAAGTCTAAATAAAGGAAATATTAAAATTTGGAGTGACGTAATGAAAGTATTACAGGTATACGAAAAGTTTAAAAAATGGCACAAGACGATTATTTTTTTAAGTTGTGCTTGGTTGGTAGCTTGCTCTGAGCCAATTAATATATACCGACCGATTGATGTGACGCAGTCTGACCAATCAGTCAAGATTGATTTTGAAATCAGGAAGATTGGAGATTATCAGTTTGCCCTGATGTTTGCTACTGGGCGTGGTCATGATGAAATGGACAGGAGATTTAAGTTGTTCGGGGATATTAATCATGATGGGGTTGCCATTCCCGTTTTACTTCGTCTGGTTAAAGACGGCGAGGTTTTTTTTGACGAGAAAATAAACTCAGGAGAATGCTGTTGGGGGCGTACTGTCTATTACAAAGCAAGAAGGATTAATACGGCTGTGCGCAATGTTAAAATACTTGAGTTACCACCCGGACGTTACTCTGCGGTAATTACTACCCTGGAGGATGTGCCTGCTTTTAATGGCATTCAGAGTTTTGTACAGCTCATATATTTTAATCCAAAGATTTAAGAGGGTTTGAAATGTTATCGGTATAAACAAAGAAAATATTAAAATTTGGAGTGATGAAATGAAAATATTACAGGTATATGAAAGATTTAAAAATTGGCGAAATATTATTGTTTTTATGAGCTGTACATTATTAATGGCTTGCTCTAAGCACATTGATATATACAAACCGATTGACGTATCGAAGTCTGGTCAGTCAGTCAAAATTGATTTTGAAATCAGCAAGGCTGGAAATTATCAGTTCGCCCTGCTGTTTGATAAAGGGGATGACTATGAAGAAATGAAAAGGCGGCTTGAATTGTTCGGGAATGTTGATAAGGACGGAGTAATAACCCCTGTTTCGCTTCGTCTGATTAAAGATAGCAAGATTTTTTTTGACAAAAAAATAAATGCAGGAGGACGTGGTTGGGGACAGTCTTTCGATTACGAAGGAAGAAGAATAAATATGGCTGTGCGAAACATTAAAATACTGGAGTTACCCCCCGGAAGTTACTCCGCGGTAATTACCACACTGGAGGATGCCCCTGCCTTTAATGACATCGAGAGTTTTGTTGAATTCGCCTATTTTAATCCAAAGATTTAATTTATTCAGAAAAAAACAAAGAGAAATAACAAGTAGAGGAAATAATAAATATGGAAAAGAAATATACTGTGACCTATAAAGTTGCTCCGATGGGGGCGAAGTATGTTTATCAGGAAGATAAGAACGAACATAAAGTGGGAGATGTGCATTCTTCATCTGGTGGTCATATGTGGTATGTGATAAGTGACGGTAACGGAAATGAAAAAAGTTATGGTTTCGAGTCAGCGTATGATCAAATGTATGGTGAAGGGCAAGTAACTCCTCATGATAATGCTGCCTACCAACAGACCTCTTATGAAGTCACCATCGCATTGACTGAAGATCAATACAACAAGTTATGTAATTTTTCAAACGATCCATGGTTAGGTAGATTTGATGATACACGCTATAGGCTGCTCACCAACAGTTGCGTAGATTTCGTGTTTTCATCATTAAAAGTCATTGGATACAGTCGTAAAGATTTTTTTGGATTCAGTCGTAAAGATTTTCAAGGAGATCTGTGGCCTAATAATAATGTTGATGATTTGCAGAAGATGTTTACTAAGCATGGAGCTCAAATCATTCGTGACAACCTGACTCGTCATGGTGAGTATTATGAAGAAAAAGGTGGCATGCAATGTTTATGGCTTACCTCGGAGGATATGCGTACCCGCCCACTGGGGACAAATTTGATTAACATTGATATCAATTCCTCCCCACAGCCGCAGAAACATATTCAGGGAGAAAATAAAGCGCAGCAGGATGTCACCAACGGTTATATCCAAAATTCAGCAACCCATAAAATATTCACCCTCGCAGGTATTCTCAATAAAACCGATTTCGCTTCAACACAGATGGCTAGCCTTGCCACAGGCGGCATTCGTCCCGGTGAAATGCAGCTCGACCCCAATGTCCGGCCCAACGCCTATTTGTCGCAGTTCTACCTCGACCTGACCTTGAACAGCAATAAACAGGATACCAGCCTGCGCAATGCCGTGACGTTGAACGGTTTATCGGCGATGACGACGTTCAACACTTATGTCGACCCGTTGTTATTGGATCTGAGTGGCAATGGCGTGCACATGACTAATATCCGTGACGGCGTGTTGTTCGACATGGATAACAGTGGCACGCTTAAGCGCAGCGGCTGGGCGGATCGCAATACCGGGATATTGGTGATCGACGATGGTAGCGGTCAGATAAAAGATGTCAGCCAGATGTTCTCCGAATACTACGGTGGTAAGGCCGGAATAAACGGTGCCGCTGGCGAAAAAAAATTCAAGGATGGGCTCGGTGCTTTAGCCAGTGAAGATGCCAACAAGGATGGCGTGATTGATGAACGTGATCCGATCTGGAGCCAGTTGCGGGTCTGGGTTGATGGTACACACGATGCAAAAGTCGATGCGGGCGAACTTAAGACACTGGCGGAATTGGGTATTACCCAGATAAACGTCCGGGCTTCGAACAAAACAGAAGTTCGTGATGGGAATAAGGTCGTTGCCAGTGGGTCGTTTACTATCAATGGTAAAACTCAGGAAATGCTGGCCGTCGATTTTCTTGGTGATACCGTTAGCAACACTCTGAGCACTCAGGGAGCTGGCACGAAAGTGACTTCCACCACCAAAGGCATCACTACCACGGCTTATGCCAGTCAGAGTGAAACAGATGAAACCCTAAATGCTGAGCAACTGGGAGTAAGCAATCTGTATGGTGGCAGTGGCAATGATACGTTGATTGCTACAAAAACCGGTAGCTGGCTGGTCGGGGGTGCAGGGAGCAATACCTATGTCGGTGGTGCTGGCGATGATGTTTTTGTCATCAGCGCTTCTGACGATACGAAAAACATTCACGGCAATGGAGGGCACGATACGGCGATCATTGTCGGTAAAAAAGGCGTGGAACTGAACATGGCTCAAGCCGGTTTAACTATGGCTCAAGGTGGGAGTGGCAGTGATGTCATCAGAAGCGGTGGAGCCAATGGCGTCTTTATCAAGGGAGGCTCCGGTGATTCGGTGCTGGTCGGTGGTATGGGTAACGACGTCCTGGTCGGCGGCAGCGGGCACAACACCATCATTGGAGGCAGTGGAAAGTCGGTTATCTATGCTGGTCCTCAGGGCGACACAATCTATGCTTCCGAAGGCGGTAGCATCATTCATGCTGGAGGCGGCGATGATAAGATTTTCGGAGGCTTCGGTGACGACGTGATCGAAGTGGGCCACGGCAATGCTACGATTGATGGGGATGGTGGGATCAACATCGTCAGCCTGCACGGTAACCACGGAGATTATCAAATCACCCGTACCGATAGCGGATATATCGTGGCCGACAAGGTCGCCGGGCGTGACGGCACGGTAACGCTGAAAAATATACAGAAACTCAATTTTTCAGATATTTCGGCTGTTGATTTACAAATACCTGATGCTATGCCTGTCGAGGATGTCCTCACTCACGACAAGGACGGCAAGGTTTTTGATCGTACTCAGCCACATCTGATTTCCGCAGAAAGTCTGTTGTCTAACGATCAACATCTTAACAGTCAGGGTGCCTTGCGCATTGCCAATGTTGGTGATGCGATAGGCGGTACGGTCAAACTCACAGCCCAAGGCGATGTCTTGTTTACGCCGGACCCGCTTTACACTGGTCTGATCAGCTTCAAATACGGTGTCACTGATGCGGCCGGTAATCCTTCGGCATCGGTAGTAGACCTGAACAGCGGGGAAACAGCGCCGATGCGTGCCCCTGTCACGTTACTGACCCCGGAAGTTCCTCTCGATCCATTGGCTGCTCAGCAATGGTATCTGAGCGATGCCAATATTCTGCCAGTCTGGAAGGACTACACCGGCAAGGGGGTACGCATTGGTCAGTTTGAGCCGGGCGGTAAGTTTGCCACCGCGCCTGAAATATTTGATATCAATCACCCTGACCTTGCGGCGAATGTCGATAAAGCTTGGTTGCAGACTCAACAAACCAATGGCGCCTTGCCGGACGTGGTATCCAACCACGCGACAATGGTGGCGGGTGTGATGGTCGCAGCAAAGAATAGTACAGGCGGCGTCGGGGTTGCCCATGATGCTACGTTGGGCGGTTATTATCTGGCTAATGACGGTGCCGATCTTGCGGGACTGGGGCATATGGTCAGTTTTGATGTTGCTAACGATAGCTGGGGATTTACCAACGATTTCGCACTCAGCAGCTTTCAGGACGGCTCTATAAATACTGCCGCGTCGCTGAGTATGAATGCGCAGTATGCGGCGGCTAATGGTCGTGGCGGATTGGGTACCGTCATCGTGGCGGCGGGCGGCAATAATCGTGCAGAAGGCGGCAATGCCCAAGGGTCGCTGACCAATAACAACCGCTTTTCGGTGGAAGTCGGTGCAATTAACGCACAGGGCGATTTGTCGACTTTGCAGATTGGTTCTTCACCGTTCTCCAATCCGGGAGCCAGCCTGTTGGTTTCGGCGCCGGGCAGCAATGTTGTGTCTACCAGCCATATGCTGAAAACCGAACGTGGCTCAACTTTCGGCAATGACTACACCAGCATGCAAGGCACCAGCTTTGCCGCTCCAATAATTTCCGGTGTTGTTGCGCTGATGCTTGAGGCCAACCCGAACTTAGGTTATCGGGATGTGCAGCAGATTCTTGCTCTATCTGCTCGCAGGATTAATGACCCATCTACCAAATGGAGCGACAATAACAGCCATAGCTGGAATGGCGGCGGCATGCATACCAGCAACGATTACGGTTTTGGTCAAGTCGATGCGCGAGCTGCTGTTCGTTTGGCTGAGTCTTGGATGACTCAAAGCACCGCTGCTAATGAGTACGTCTATAGCGCATCCAGCGGTCCTCTGGGGAAAACTTTGGCTGCGGGTGAGACGCTGACGTCGTCCATTGCCATGAATGCCGGTCTGAATGTTGAGCATGTCGAGATCGATTTTGACGCTCAGGTAGGCCGTCTTGGCGATCTGACGCTCAAACTGATCTCTCCCGATGGCACTCAGAGCATATTGCTCAATCGTCAAGGTAAGGTTCCAGACGGCATGCCGGGCGCGAGTGCGAGCGATATGGGTAGTAGCCAGTCGGGAACGTTCAAGTACAGCTTTATGTCGACTCATGATTTTGGCGAGCGCTCGGCTGGCAATTGGACCCTCCAAGTGACCGATGCGAATTCCGGCTTGCCGGTTACATTAAATGGCTGGTCGCTACGTTTGTACGGCAGCAAGAGTACCCCGGATGACACTTATTTTTACACCGACGAATATATCCAGTCGGTGGTCGGGCAGGCCAACCGTGCGGTGCTGGATGACGCAGTCAATGGCGTGGCGGGTGGGCGTAATACCCTCAATGCGGCGGCTGTTTCGCGGGATACCTCAGTCAACTTGCTGACCGGTGTTGCCAGCATTGGCGGCGCAGCGTTGACGATAAAGAATCCGTCGGGCATTCAGAACATCATCACCGGTGATGGCAACGATACGCTGGTTGCAGGTAATGCCGATGCATTGCTTGATGGCGGGCGTGGAAACAACACACTGGCAGGTGGTGCGGGTAAGGACTTCTTTGTGATCCACCGCCGTGAGGCAGGCAGCGATATCATCAGCAACTTCGAGGCCGCTCGTGGTGAAATCATCGATTTGGTCGGATTTGGTGGAAAAACATTTACCGATCTGTTGCTGACGCAACAGGGGGCGGATGTTAAGGTCGATCTGGATAAGGGGCAGAGCATTGTCCTGAAAAATCAGACACTCGCCGGGATCGGTGCGGCGAACTTCAAGTTTCAGGACACCTTTATCGCCCCGGCGGCTTATACGAGTAGCGACACCTCAACGCTCCAGCCACAAGAAGGCTTGGGAACCGTGATCCTCAAGGGCGGCGGCAAGGGCGTCATGCTCACTAGCGATGCTCAAGGTCAGATGAAATTTAGCCTGAATGGGACAATCTATAGTCATGACAGTGCGGCGTCAGACGTTTTCGTAGTGGCTGCCCAACCGGGCGTCAAGAACTACCAGAATGCATTACGTGGATTCCGTCACGGCATTGATAAAATTGACTTGCGTCAAACCGGAGTCACTGATTTCAGCCAACTAACAATCACTAAGAGTAATCGTGGCACGATCAACGGCCTGTCACAAATTCATGGCGTTGACGTTACCTTTAATGGGGCCAGCGGTACTGATTCAAACGTGAAGTTGCTGTATCTCGATACCCTGGATATTTCGCAGGTCGATGCGGCCGATTTTCTCTTTGGGGAGCCTTCGCCGGATTTGGTGCCAACAGTCGGACCAGTGGTGACGCAATCTGCCGATAAACCGACGGTGACTTTCCCGGACGCATTAACACCGATCACTATTCCTAAGTGGGAACCGATTAAGTTTGAACCGTTCACTTTTCCTAAAGTTGAACCGATTGATATGTCTAAGTTTGAACGGACTGTTACCCCTGAGCGGGAAGCGATCAGTATCCCTCCTTTTGAACTACACCTAATGCCCCGCGTTCCGAAAATTGAGCCAGCGGTGGAACCTACACCAGTGACTACTGACCCTAATTCCATCACGGTCGAAATTCCCTTTGCTAAGGTTACTTTGGGGGACGAGAGCAAGACTATCAATGTGGAAGCTATGGGTGGCAATGTGGTTGCCGGCAACGGTGACAATAAGGTGAATGTGATGGGCCGTTCTGCCGATATCACGTTAGGTAATGGTAACAACGTTATTGTTGGCAATGTCGACAGACTAACAGTCGGACATGGCAACAACACCATTAAAGCGTCGGGAACCTTCACGAAAGTAAAAGTAGGGGATGGTCATAACCATATCGTGACCAGCGGTGAGATGTCGACGGTAGAAGTAGGGAATGGTGATAACCATATCGTGACCAGCGGTATGATGTCGAAAGTGAAAGTCGGAGATGGTAATAACAATATTGTGACCAGTGGCACTATGTCGACGGTAGAAGTTGGGCATGGGGACAACGATTTGGAATTTAGCGGTGATATGGGGCGGTTGGTGTTCGGAAAGGATATCAGCCCTGATCGTCTGTGGTTCCAGCATGAAGGGCAGGATCTGCAAGTTTCGGTCATTGGCAGCAAGCAGGAGGTAACGTTGCATAATTGGTATGCCAGTCACCCCGAACGACCAGGTAGCATCATGGCTGGTGACGGTCATCGGTTGATGGACAGTGATGTTGAACACCTTGTCCAGGCGATGGCTGCCTTCGCGCCGCCGACACCTGCGACCACAATGCTCGGCGATGTCGAGCAACAGCGGCTGCAACCTGTGCTGGCAGCTAACTGGAACTGATCGGTAACAAGGCCCGCGATGGTTATCGCGGGTCTTCATAAATAGGTGAATCGCGCCGTTTAAATGTAAGCGCCCCATATGAGGACTTCTGTCTTTCGACAGGCAAAATGTCTAACTTTTGGGGCGCGCTTTCATTATTTAATATGAATGGAAAATACAAAATAACCATTTATTTAATCGCCAAGTATGTCAGTCAGTGTGGAATTAAAAACAGATTAATGGTGTTGCGCTTATTAATGGCCTGCTCTAAGCACATTGATATATACAAACCGATTGATGTAACGCGGTCTGGTCAATCAATCAAAATTGATTTTGAAATCGGCAAGAAAGGAAATTATCAGTTTGCCCTGTTGTTTGCTAGAGGAGATGGTCATGATGAAATGAACAGGAGAGATGAGTTTTTTGGGAGTATTTATGATGACGGGGTGACAACTCCCGTTTCGCTTCATTTGGTTAGAAACGGTCAGGTTTTTTTTGATAAAAAAATAAATGCCGGCGGATACGATGGGGGCAGTCCTTCTATTACGAAGAGAGAAGGGTAAATACGGCTGTGCGAAACATTAAAATACTGGAGTTACCTCCAGGACGTTACTCTGCGGTAATTACCACTCTGGAGGATGTCCCTGCCTTTAATGGAATCGAGAGTTTTTTCGAGCTTGCGTATTTTAATTCGAAGATTTAAGAAGATTTAAAATGGTATCGGTATAAACAAAGGAAATATTAAAATTTGGAGTGGCGTAATGAAAGTTTTACAGGTACATGAAAGGTTTAAAAATTGGGGGAATATTATTATTTTTATGAGCTGCACCTTATTAATGGCATGCTCTAAGCACATTGATATATACAAACCGATTGATGTGTCGCATTCTAGGCAATCCGTCGAGATTAATTTTGAACTCAGCAAGAGCAAGGCTGGAGATTATCAGTTTGCCCTGCTGTTTGCTAATGGGGATGGTTTCTATGAAATGGAAAGGCGGGATAAATTGTTTGGGAGTATTGATAAGAACGGGGTTGCAATCCCCGTTTCGCTTCGTCTGGTTAAAAACGGTAAGGTTTTTTTTGACAAGAAAATAAATGCTGTGGGAAGCGGTTGGGGGCGTACCTTTGATTACGAAGAGAGAAGGGTAAATACGACTGTGCGAGAAATTAAAACACTTTCGTTACCTCCTGGGCGTTACTCTGCGGTAATTACCACCCTAGAAGATGTCTCTGCTTTTAATGGAATTGAGAGTTTTGTCGAGTTCACCTATTACAATCCGAAAATTTAACGCGAATTACTTTATTTGGAGTGATGAAATGAAAGTATTACAGGTATATGAAAGATTTAAAAATTGGCGAAATATTATTGTTTTTATGAGCTGTACATTATTAATGGCCTGCTCTAAGCACATTGATACTATACGCAAACCGATTGATGTGTCGCATTCTAGGCAATCCGTCGAGATTAATTTTGAACTCAGCAAGAGCGAGGCTGGAGATTATCAGTTTGCCCTGCTGTTTGATAAAGGGGATGATTATGAAGAAATTCTAAGGCGGCTTGAGTTGTTTGGAAGTATTGATAAGGGAGGAGTTATAACCCCCGTTTCGTTTCGTCTGATTAAAGACGGCAAGGTTTTTTTTGACGAGGAAATAAACGCGATGGGGAGCGAAGGAACACAATCCTTTTATTATAAAGAGAGAAATATAACTGCGGCTGTGAGAGAAATTAGAACACTTTCGTTACCTACCGGGAGTTACTCTGCGGTAATTACCACCCTGGAGGATGTCTCTGCTTTTAATGGTATTGAGAGTTTTGTCGAGTTCACCTATTTTAATCCGAAGATTTAAGAAGATTTAAAATGGTATCAGCATAAACAAAGGAAATATTAAAATTTGGAGTGACGTGATGAAAGTTTTACAGGTATATGAAAGGTTTAAAAATTGGGGGAATATTATTATTTTTATGAGCTGCGCCTTATTAATGGCATGTTCTAAGCACATTGATACTATATATAAGCCGATTGACGTGTCGCATTCGGGGCAATCCGTCGTGATTAATTTTGAACTCAGTAAGAGCAAGGCTGGAGATTATCAGTTTGCCCTGTTGTTTGATAAAGGGAATGATTATCAAGAAATGCTAAGGCGGCTTGAGTTGTTTGGGAGTATTGATAAGGACGGGGTTATAACCCCCGTTTCACTTCATCTGGTCAGAAACGGCGAGGTTTTTTTAGACGAGAAAATAAACGCAGGGGGACGTAGTTGGGGGCGTAGCTTCGATTATGAAGAGAGAAGTATAAATACGGCTGTGCGAGAAATTAAAACATTTTCGTTGCCCCCCGGACGTTACTCTGCGGTAATTACCACCCTGGAGGATGTCTCTGCTTTTAATGGCATTGAGAGTTTTGTCGAGTTCACTTATTACAATCCGAAAATTTAACGCGAATTACTTTATTTGGAGTGACGAAATGAAAGTATTACGTATACATGAAAGGTTAAAAAATTGGCGAAATATTATTGTTTTTATGAGTTGCACCTTATTAATGGCCTGTTCTAAGCCCATTGATATATACAAACCGATTGACGTATCGAAGTCTGGTCAATCAGTAAAAATTGATTTTGAAATCAGCAAGGTTGGAGATTATCAGTTTGCCCTGCTGTTTGCTAATGGGGATGGTTTCTATGAAATGGAAAGGCGAGATAAGTTGTTCGGAAACATTGATAAGGATGGGGTTGCCGTCCCCGTTTCGCTTCGTCTGGTTAAAGACGGCAAGGTTTTTTTTGACGAGGAAATAAACACCGTGGGAAGTGGTTGGATACAATCCTTCGATTACGAAGAGAGAAGGGTAAATACGACGGTGCGAAACATTAAAATACTTGAGTTACCTCCCGGACGTTACTCTGCGGTAATTACCACTCTGGGGAATGTTTCTGCTTTTAATGGAATTGAGAGTTTTGTCGAGTTCGCCTATTATAATCCGAAAATTTAACGCGAATTACTTTATTTGGAGGGATGAAATGAAAATATTACAGGTACATGAAAGGTTTAAAATCTGGAGAAACATTATTATTTTTATGAGCTGCACCTTATTAATGGCATGCTCTAAGTACATTGATACTATATATAAACCGATTGATGTGTCGCATTCTGGGCAATCTGTCGAGATTAATTTTGAACTCAGCAAGCGCGAGGCTGGAGATTATCAGTTTGCCCTGCTGTTTGCTAATGGGGATGGTTTTGTTGAAATGCAAAGGCGAGATAAGTTGTTCGGAAATATTGATAAGGATGGGATTGCCGTCCCCGTTTCGCTTCGTCTGGTTAAAGACGGAAAGGTTTTTTTTGATAAGGAAATAAATACGGTGGGAAGCGAAGGAATACAATCCTTTTATTACAACGAGAGAAGGGAAAATACGACGGTGCGCGATATTAAAACACTTGTATTACCCCCCGGATCTTACTCTGCTGTCATTACCATCTTGGAGGATATTCCTGCTTTTAATGGAATTGAGAGTTTTGTCGAGTTCACTTATTACAATCCGAAAATTTAAGAAGATTTAAAATGGTATCGGTATAAACAAAGGAAATATCAAAATTTGGAGTGACGTGATGAAAATATTACAGGTACATGAAAAGTTTAAAAACTGGCAAAACATTATTATTTTTATGATCTGCACCTTATTAATGGCCTGCTCTAAGTTCATTGATACTATATATAAACCGATTGATGTGTCGCATTCGGGGCAATCCGTCGAGATTAATTTTGAACTTAGCAAGAGCGAGGCTGGAGATTATCAGTTTGCCCTGCTGTTTGCTACTGGGCGTGGTTTTGATGAAATGGAAAGGCGATTTAAGTTGTTCGGGAATCTTGAATGTGATGGGATTGCCATCCCCGTTTCGCTTCGTCTGGTTAAAGACGGCAAGGTTTTTTTTGACAAGGAAATAAACGCGGTGGGATACGGTTGGATACGTGCTTTCCATTACGAAGAGAGAAGGATAAATACAGCGGCGCGCAATATTAAAATACTAGAGTTACCCCCGGGACGTTACTCTGCGATAATTACTACCCTGGAAGATGTCCCTGCTTTTAATGACATTGAGAGTTTTGTCGAGTTCACCTATTACAATCCGAAAATTTAACGAATTACTTTATTTGGAGTGATGAAATGAAAATATTACAGGTACATGAAAGGTTTAAAAGCTGGAGAAACATGATTATTTTCATGAGCTGTACATTATTAATGGCTTGCTCTAAGCACATTGATACTATATATAAGCCGATTGATGTGTCGCATTCTAGGCAATCCGTCGAGATTAATTTTGAACTCAGTAAGCGAAAGGCTGGGGATTATCAGTTTGCTCTGCTGTTTGATAAAGGGGATGATGATGAAATGAAAAGGCGGCTTGAATTATTCGGTAGTATTGATAAGGACGGAGTGATAACCCCCGTTTCGCTTCATTTGGTTAGAAACGGCGAGGTTTTTTTTGACGAGAAAATAAACGCAGGGGGACGTAGCTGGGGACGTAGCTTCGATTACGAAGGGAGAAGTATAACTACGGCTGTGCGAGAAATTAAAACACTTTCGTTACCTCCCGGACGTTACTCTGCGGTAATTACTACCTTGGAGGATGTGCCTGCTTTTAATGGCATTCAGAGTTTTGTACAGCTCATATATTTTAATCCGAAGATTTAAAATGGTATCAGTATAAACAAAGAAAATATTAAAATTTGGAGTGATGTGATGAAAGTATTACAGGTATATGAAGGGTTCAGGAATTGGCACAGGATTATTCTTTTTTTGAGTTGTGCCTTATTGGTTGCCTGCTCTAAACCTAAACCGATTGATATATACGAACCGATTGATGTGACGCGGTCTGGCCAGTCAGTCAAGATTAGTTTTGAAATCGGCAAGGCTGGAAATTATCAGTTTGCCCTGTTGTTTGCGACCGGGGATGATCATGATGAAATGGAAAGACGGTTTAAGTTATTCGGGGGTATTGATAACGACGGGGTAATAATTCCCGTTTCACTTCATCTGGTTAGAAACGGTGAGGTTTTCTTTGACGAGAAAATAAATGCTGGGGGACTTGGCTGGGGACAGTCTTTAAATTATGGAGGAAGAAGAATAAATATGGCTGTGCGAAACATTAAAATACTTGAGTTACCCCCCGGACGTTACTCTGCGGTAATTACCACCCTGGAGGATGTGCCTGCCTTTAATGACATCGAGAGTTTTGTTGAGTTTGCGTATTTTAATCCGAAGATTTAAGGCGATTTAAAATCGTATCAGTATAAACAAAGGAAATATCAAAATTTGGAGTGATGAAATGAAAGTATTACGTATACATGAAAGGTTAAAAAATTGGCGAAATATTATTGTTTTTATGAGCTGTACATTATTAATGGCATGTTCTAAGTACATTGATACTATATACAAACCGATTGATGTGCCGCATTTTGGGCAATCCGTTGAGATTAATTTTGAACTCAGCAAGCGCAAAGCTGGAAATTATCAGTTTGCCTTGCTGTTTGCTAATGGGGATGGTTTCTATGAAATGCAAAGGCGAGATAAGTTGTTCGGAAACATTGATAAGGATGGGGTTTCCGTCCCCGTTTCGCTTCGTCTGGTTAAAGACGGCAAGGTTTTTTTTGATAAGGAAATAAATACGGTGGGAAGAGAAGGAATACGATCCTTTTATTACAACGAGAGAAGGGTAAATACGACGGTGCGTGATATTAAAACACTTATATTACCCCCCGGACGTTACTCTGCGGTAATTACCACCCTGGAGGATGTCTCTGCTTTTAATGGCATTGAGAGTTTTGTCGAGTTCACTTATTACAATCCGAAAATTTGACCTACATCTGTAAAAAAACAAGGAAATAATAAGTATGGAAAAGAAATATACCGTAACCTATAAAGTTGCTCCGATGGGGGCTAAGTATATTTATCAGGCCGATAAGAACGAGCACAAATCTGGGGATGTACATTCTTCATTCGGCGGTCATATGTGGTATGTTTTAAATGACGGCGAGGGGAATAAAGAGAGTTTTGGTTTCGAGTCAAAGCATGACCAAATGTTTGATGAAGGGCAAATAACGCCTTTTGATAATGCCGGCTACCAAAAGACCTCTTACGAAACCACCGTAGAATTGACTGAATTTCAGTACAACAGGTTAAAAGCTTTTTCAAAAGACCCATCGTTAGTTGGATTTGATGAAACACGTTATAACGTGGCCAAAAACAGTTGCGTGGATTTCGTATTTGCATCATTAAAAGCCATTGGCTATAACGAAAAAGGTTTCGAGGGAGAACTGTTCCCTAATAATAATCCGATACATTTGCGTAAAATGTTACAAAATAATGGAAGTAAAATTATTCGTGACAACCTGAGTCGTTATATTCGTTATATTCGTTATATTCGTTATATTCGTTATATTCGTTATATTCGTTATATTCGTTATATTCGTTATATTCGTTATATTCGTTATATTCGTTATAGTGATTTTTATTATCTGGACGATGAAAGTGGTCGAGCATGTTTATGGCTTAGGCCAGAGGATACGAAAATCACCCTACCGATGAAGCCATTGATTAACATTGATATCAAGCCTTCGCCACAACCCCAGCGGCAGATTCAGGGAGAAAGTAAGGCTCAACAGGATGTCACCAACGGTTATATCCAAAATTCAGCAACCCATAAAATATTCACCCTCGCAGGTATCCTCAATAAAACAGACTTCACCTCAACCCAAATGGCCAGCCTTGCTACAGGCGGCATTCGTCCCGTTGAAATGCAGCTCGACCCCAATGTACGACCTAACACTTATCTGTCGGAGTTCTACAAACCTTTCTACCAACCCGGGGACACTAGCAAGTTGGACTTCGGCCTGCGCAACGCCGTGACGTTGAACGGTTTATCGGCGATGACGACGTTCAACACTTATGTCGACCCGCTGTTATTGGATCTGGATGGCAATGGCGTGCACATGACCGACATTCGTGACGGCGTGTTGTTCGACATGGATAACAGTGGCACGCTTAAGCGCAGTGGCTGGGCCGATCGCAATACCGGAATACTGGTGATCGACGATGGTAGCGGTCAGATAAAAGATGTCAGCCAGATGTTCTCCGAGTACTACGGCGGTAAGGTAGGGGTAAACGGTGCCGCTGGCGAGAAAAAATTCAAAGATGGTTTCGGGGCTCTGGCTAGTGAAGATGTGAACAAGGACGGAGTAATTGATCAGAATGACCCGATCTGGAGCAAGCTGCGGGTTTGGGGCGACAGCACACACGATGCAAAAGTCGATGCGGGCGAACTCAAAACACTGGCGGAATTGGGTATTACCCAGATAAACGTCCGGGCTTCGAACAAAACAGAAGTTCGTGATGGGAATAAGGTCGTTGCCAGTGGGTCGTTTACTATCAATGGTAAAACTCAGGAAGTGCTGGCCGTCGACTTTCTTGGTGATACCGTTAGCAACACTCTGAGCACTCAGGGAGCTGGCACGAAAGTGACTTCCACCACCAAAGGCATCACTACCACGGCTTATGCCAGTCAGAGTCACACAGATGAAACCCTAAATGCCGAGCAACTGGGAGTAAGCAATCTGTATGGCGGCAGCGGGCACAACACCATCATTGGTGGCAGTGGTAAGGCGGTTATCTATGCCGGTCCTCAGGGCGACACAATCTATGCTTCCGAAGGCGGTAGTATCATTCACGCAGGTGGTGGCGATGATAAGATTTTCGGAGGCTTCGGTGATGACGTAATCGAAGTGGGCCACGGCAATGCTACGATTGATGGGGATGGTGGGATCAACATCGTCAGCCTGCACGGTAATCACGGCGACTATCGAATCACCTGTACCGACAGCGGATATATCGTGGCAGACAAGGTCGCTGGACGTGACGGCACGGTAACGCTGAAAAATATCCAGAAACTCAATTTTTCAGATATTTCGGCTGTTGATTTACAAATACCTGATGCTATGCCTGTCGAGGATGTCCTCACTCACGACAAGGACGGCAAGGTTTTTGATCGTACTCAGCCCCATCTGATTTCCGCAGAGAGCCTGCTGGCCAACGATCAACACCTCAACAGCCAGGGAGCCTTGCGCATTGCCAATGTTGGGGATGCGATAGGTGGTACGGTCAGCCTCACAGCCCAGGGCGATGTCTTGTTTACGCCGGACCCGCGTTACACTGGCTTGATCAGCTTCAAATACGGTGTCACCGATGCAGCCGGTAATCCTTCGGCATCGGTAGTAGACCTGAACAGCGGGGAAACAGCGCCGATGCGTGCCCCTGTCACGTTACTGACCCCGGAAGTTCCTCTCGATCCATTGGCTGCTCAGCAATGGTATTTGAGCGATGCCAATATTCTTCCGGTCTGGAAGGATTACACCGGCAGGCGATGGCTGCATTCGCGCCGCCAGCGCCTGCGACCGCAATGCTCGGCGATGTTGAGCAACAGAGGCTGCAACCTGTGCTGGCCGCCAACTGGAACTGATCGGTAATAAGGCCCGCGATGGTTATCGCGGGCCTTTATAAATAGGTGAATCGTGCTGTGTAACAAAACCTGAGGAATTCTCCTTCCTGAATGCTAATTGCGAGTAAAACGCACTTTTAGCATGAGGGGAAGATGGAGAGCAAACAGCTCGAAGAACTGTCATTTCGCTGGGCGTTCTTGCTTCTTGATGCCTATTTTTAGTCTCTCAATCGGAGCACCGTCTGCGGTAATCAAACAATATGTACGAGTCCAAAGTCCCGGTTTCCAGTCAAAACGGCTGATATATTCAGCATACTCTTTTCGCAAAAGTCAGCTTTTTCGGCATGAATACGTTTATTATTGTGGTTCCAAATTCAGCATAAGAATCTTAGAGCGACGCTGATAGTTGTATAACACTTGTTTCTGAATCGGTAGCATTGAGAGTTCTGCGGGTTCGAAACCTCGTTCCTGGAACCAATGAATACTACGGGTAGTCAGAACAAACAGTTTTTCCAGTCCGAACTGTTTGGCGTGCTCCGCAATGCGATTCAGTAATACTTCACCTCTTAAAGAGCTGCGGTATTTAGGATGAACCGCTAAACAAGCCATTTCGCCAATTTTCTCATCAGGATAAGGGTAAAGTGCAGCACAGGCGATAGTCAGGTTATCGCGTTCGATAATGATGAATTTATCAATTTCTCTTTCAAGTTGTTCTCTTGAACGGCGAACCAAAATGCCTTGTTGTTCCAGTGGGCGAATAAGTTCGAGAATACCACCAATATCATTGATATTAGCTCGGCGTATTTGTTCCGCACTTTCCATCACTATTTGAGTGCCAATACCCTCTCGGGAGAATAATTCTTGAAGTAGAGAACCATCAGCCTGATAACTTAATAAATGGCTGCGACGAACGCCACGACGGCAAGCTTTTACTGCACTCCGTAAAAAACGGACTGTACCTGAATAGTAGTCACCTCTAACTTCGAGCTTTTTAATCAGCTCCGGTGCTTGATTAAGAAAAATTTCCGATAGAATTTTTCCGTCTTCATTTTGTACACCTTGAGTAGAGCAGAAACCAATCAGTTTTTCAGCCTGTAGTGTGATAGATAACTGAGTAGCAACATCTTCAAATGCCAGATTAAAACTCTCTCCGGTGACAGAAACTGCAACAGGACCAATTAGCACGATTGCGCCATTGTCTAATTGGCGATTTATGGCATTCTCATCAATACGGCGAATTTTCCCGCTGTGGCAATAATCCACACCATCATCAACACCAAGCGGTTGAGCAATTATAAAATTACCACTAATGACATTAATATTGGCGCCTTGTAACGGGGTATTATTCAAGTTCATAGAAAGACGTGCGGTGATATCCAGTTGCAGCAAACCAGCAGATTGTTTGACTAATTCTAATGTTTTATTATCGGTTACACGGGTATGTTTGTGGTAAACCGGTTTGTAATGATGGTCTGCAAGGTTTTGTTCAATTTGAGGTCTGGCGCCATAAACGACAACCAGACGGATGCCTAAACTGTGCAGTAATCCTATATCGTTGATGATATTCGGGAAATTTTCATGAGCAATAGCCTCTCCACCAAGCATAATGACAAAAGTTTTACCACGGTGTGCATTGATGTACGGAACAGAATGACGAAATCCTTCAACTAACTCGGTGCTTCGTTCTTTCATAACAGGCTCTCGATTGAATTTTTATTCGTAATTTATGCTTTTTTATTCCTTTTGAGAGAAAATGGCAAGAGGCAATTCAGGTAAAAACATTTTGATATACATGTAGACGTTAATAATTTGCAAAATATAAAATGCTTTTCATTGACGACAGCATAATGCTGATTGGTTAGCGTTTTTCACTTGATCGTTTCACTTGGTGAATATCACCCTGAATGTTTGTATTTTATGAATGGAATATTAGTAGATGAGTCATTCAGATCATAATCTGTCACGACGTCGTTTGTTACAGGGAGCCGCAGCAATGTGGTTGCTTAGCGTTAGCCAGGTGGGTTACGCAGCGTCAGCAAAAATTATCGCAGTACGTATTTGGCCAGCATCTAGTTATACCCGTGTGACTCTTGAATCCAATATTCCACTCAAATATCGCCAGTTTGTGCTAAAAAATCCAAATAGAATTGTGGTTGATCTTGAAGGTGTACAACTGAATCATACTCTAAGCGGAATGGGGGAGCAGATTCAATCCCGTGATCCTTATCTTAAACTGGTGAGGGTAGGGCAGTTTAATCCTAAAACCGTTCGCTTGGTGTTTGAAGTTAAGCAATCGGTCAGCCCACATATGTTTACTTTGAAACCAGTGGCGAAATTTAAACATCGTCTGGTGTTGGATATGTATCCGGTTGCGGGAATGAATACGGATGATGATCCCTTACTTGCTCTGCTTGAAGAGTACAATAAAGGTCATTTGGCAGAAGATCTGCCAGTGGAAAGACCAAAGTCAGGCAAAGCAGGTAAAGACAGGCCAATCGTTATCATGCTCGATCCTGGACATGGTGGTGAAGATCCTGGTGCTATTGGCAAATATAAGACCCGCGAAAAAGATGTTGTTCTGCAAATTGCTCGTCGATTGAAAACGCTTATTCAGCGTGAACCGGGTATGAAAGTTTATATGACCCGCAATGAAGATGTGTTTATCCCGCTAAAAGTCCGGGTGGCAAAAGCGCGTAAGATGCGAGCTGATCTCTTCGTTTCTATTCATGCTGATGCCGTTACTAACCGAGTTGCTCGTGGTTCTTCGGTTTTTGCACTCTCGACTAAAGGTGCAACCAGTAATACCGCACGTTTTCTGGCCCAGACGCAAAATGAAGCTGACCAGATTGGTGGGGTAAGTAAAAGCGGTGATAAGTATCTGGATCATACGATGTTTGATTTGTTACAAACTGCGACAATCAATGACAGCCTTAAATTTGGTAGTGAAGTGCTCAAACGCATGGGCAAAGTGAATAAACTGCATAAAAATCGGGTGGATCAGGCTGGATTTGCGGTACTGAAAGCACCGGATATTCCCTCGATTCTGGTGGAGACTGCGTTTATTAGTAATCTGGAGGAGGAGCGAAAACTGAAAACTGCGCGCTTCCAGCAGCAGATCGCAGAGTCAATTTTTGCGGGCATCAAAGCTTATTTCAAGAATGGGGGTAATTTGGCGATTTGAACCTACCGCTATGGGTGATTTTTGCTATTAAAAAGGGAAGGAGGCTATTTTCCTTTAGCCTATACTCCTTCCCCCGAAAGCCTTGGCCATCTGGCGAAGAGCAATCAGTAACTCGGCTTGTTCGCAATCTTCAAGGATGCTGTTTAATAGCTCGATCGCGTAAGCCGGGTCTTTGCGAAACACCTCGGCCATTGCGTCGTCGTGTGATCTATCTTTCATTATTTGTTCTCCTATCTGCTTCTACACTTCCATTCACGCCAGTATGCACATGCTCTGGCTATGTCCGCGTCTTGCTTGCGTTTGTCGCCGCCGCAGAGCAACAGATATGGTGGTGATAAATCGATTAGGAAACTTTGTTTTGGGAATTTTTACGCTGAAACGCATAGAGAATTGGTTGCGGGGGCCGGATTTGAACCGACGACCTTCGGGTTATGAGCCCGACGAGCTACCAAGCTGCTCCACCCCGCGTCCGTTTTAATATTTTGAATAGC
Source organism: Photorhabdus antumapuensis (assembly GCF_020387775.1). NCBI lineage: Bacteria > Pseudomonadati > Pseudomonadota > Gammaproteobacteria > Enterobacterales > Morganellaceae > Photorhabdus > Photorhabdus antumapuensis. The sequence continues at coordinate 67,250 of NZ_JAHZMK010000032.1, read as the reverse complement.
GAAAATTGGTTGCGGGAGCCGGATTTGAACCGACGACCTTCGGGTTATGAGCCCGACGAGCTACCAAGCTGCTCCATCCCGCGTCCGTTTAGAACCTGTTTTACGCTTTCCTGCATCACTAACGCCTGCTGGAATCGGTTCCATTCGCAAATATTGAACTGTTTTATCGTGTTGGTTGCGGGGGCCGGATTTGAACCGACGACCTTCGGGTTATGAGCCCGACGAGCTACCAAGCTGCTCCACCCCGCGTCCGATGCGGGCACTATACTCAGGATCATATCTGATGCAAGTTTTTTTATTAATTATTGTTTGTTTCGTTACGTTTTTGATTAGTTACTCTGCGTATCGGTGTTTTTCTATTCGTTTGTGTCGTTGTTTCGTTAAGTTATTTTTTTATGGTAGGTTTCATTATTTTTATTGGTTTGGTATGGTTTGCCGTCGGGTCATGTTGGTAAGTGTAGAGAAGGCAACAATGAAATACTGGGGTAAGTATCTGCTGTTTGGAGCCGTGATTTCACTGTTGGTTGGGTGTCATTCTCGCCCAACAGCACAGGGCCAACAATATAGAGATGGTCATATCGCGCAGGATTTACGGCTGGTTAATCAACCTAATGCGCAGGGTAAACCAGTTAATGCAAAGGATTTTTCAGAGCAGGTTGCGCTGATTAGTCAGTCTGCTCCTCGTCTGTATAATCGTAATAGCTTAACTTTTGACGCTGTTCAAAACTGGATGTTAGCGGGTGGTGAAACCAGTAAGTTGAATCTGTTTAATTTACGCGCTTACCAGATGGAGGGTGTAGATAATTACGGTAACGTCCAATTTACCGGCTATTATACTCCAGTGTTACAGGCTCGCCGTGTTAAACAGGGTGAATTTAAATATCCTCTGTACCGGATGCCGCCTAAGAGTAAATATCGTTTGCCAAGTCGAACTGCGATATACAATGGTGCTCTTAGCCCTAGTTTGATTATTGGTTATAGTCGTTCACTGATTGATAATTATATTATGGGGGTACAGGGTAGTGGTTATGTTGATTTTGGTGATGGTAGGCCACTGACTTTTTTGGGTTATGCCGGTAAGAATGGGCATATTTACCGGAGCATTGGCAAGTTGCTGATTGAGCGCGGAGAAATTGCGCAGGAAGATATCTCTATACTGGCGATTCGTAAATGGACAGAATCTCACAGTGAGGCAGAAGTCCGTGAGCTGTTGGAGCAGAACCCATCATTTGTTTTCTTTAAACCTGAAGACTATGCCTTGGTACGGGGAGCGAGTAGTGTTCCTTTAATTGCAAAAGCTTCTGTGGCTGCGGATAAAATGCTTGTTCCACCGGGAACAACCCTGCTGGCAGAGATACCTTTGTTGGATAAAGAGGGTAAATTTACCGGCCAATACCAGATGCGCCTGATGGTTGCACTGGATGTTGGTGGGGCAATAAAGGGCCATCATTTCGATATCTATCATGGTATTGGTGATGCGGCGGGTATAGCGGCAGGTTTCTATAATCACTACGGCCGGGTTTGGGTGTTACGAAAAGCGCAGCCTACCATGTTGATGGTAAATCAGTGATTGCTCTTCATAAATTTTATAACAGGTTTTCAGGATTGATATTCAGTAATGCAAACTTCTCTTTCTGATGCATATATGCAGCGTTTTGCCGGAACTGCCCGTTTATACGGCCAAAAAGCGCTTTCTTTGTTTTGTCATTCTCATGTTTGTGTTGTCGGTATCGGTGGTGTGGGCTCTTGGGCGGCTGAGGCTTTAGCGCGTACAGGAATTGGTGCGATCACTTTGATTGATATGGACGATGTTTGTATCACCAATACCAACCGTCAATTACATGCGTTAAAACAGCATATTGGGCAACCAAAGACTGAGGTGATTGCCGAGCGTATTCTGGCAATTAATCCAGAGTGCAAAGTGACTTGTGTTGATGATTTCCTCACACCCGATAATGTTGAAGAGATGATGGCGGCTGGATTCAGTTATGTGATTGATGCTATCGATAGTGTCAGGCCGAAAGCGGCGCTGTTGGCTTATTGCCGCCGCCATAAAATTCCATTGGTCACAACCGGTGGCGCAGGTGGGCAGCTTGACCCAACACAGATCCAGGTTGTTGATTTGGCGAAAACGGTTCAGGATCCTTTAGCGGCTAAATTGCGAGAAAGGCTGAAATCTGATTATCGTGTTGTGAAGAATGGTAAAGGTAAATTGGGCATTGATTGTGTGTTTTCAACCGAGCAATTAGTTTATCCGCAGAGTGATGGTTCTGTCTGTGCCGCGAAAAGTACCGCAGAGGGAACTAAGCGTATGGATTGCGCTTCTGGTTTTGGTGCCGCAACGATGGTCACGGCGACATTTGGATTTGTGGCGGTTTCCCATGCCCTGAAAAAAATGGTGGCTAAAGCGCAACGTCAGGGTGATCTTTGATATAAGAGTTCGCGGCGTTTTGCACGGTATTAATCAGTGATTTGACGCCGTTCAACCGTGAGCCACTTATCTGTTGTTCCAGCCCAAGTTGGTGGAACAGAGCCAACAGGTTAGTTGCTAAAACTTGTTCCGGTGTTTTGCCTTCTACGGCAGTCAAGATCACCGCCAGTAGACCTTTTACGATGCGGCCTTCGCTGTCACCATAAAAATGCAGATGACCATCTGGCAGTAATTGATGCCCTAACCAGACCCGGTTTTCACAGCCGGACATTTCAGTGTCTTGCTGTTTTAAGTTTTCAGGCAGTGCAGGCAGTTTCTTTGCCAGTAAGATTAACTGGCGATAACGATCTTCCCATTGGCGGCATGGGTCAAAGGTTGCAATGAGCTGTTGTTGGCTGATTTCCCGGCCAAATGGGTGCGGTGCAATCCGGTTTTCAGCGGCTTGAGTCATAATGTCATTCATCCTGTAATTCATTCATCCTGTAATAGAGAAAGGCCAAATTTTACTGCCTGAATTAAAGCATCGGCATCCTGTTGGTTGTTGTAAGGCATAAAGGAAGCACGCAAACAGCCGCTGATACCTAACGCTTCGATCAGGGGTTGAGTACAGTGCTGACCGGAACGTAAGGCAATATTTTGTTCTGCCAGAATGGCTGCCAAATCACTGTGATGAATGTTGGTAAAATTAAAAGCCAATAAGCTGGAACCGGCAATGCGATAACTGATAAATCCGGGTAAAGCAGAGAGTTGTTCTTCGGTATAATCAGTAAGTGTGATTGCATGGGCCTCGGCTTTGGCAATATCAATATCTTTCAACCATTCCAGAGTGGCAGAAAAACCAATAATACCTGCAACATTCGGTGTGCCTGCTTCAAACCGGAAAGGTACCGCTTCTGGTATAAAACCGCTGAATGAAGTGTGGGAGAGCATTTTCCCGCCACCTTGCCAGGGAGACATGGTATCAAGTAACTCACTTTTGCCGTAAAGTACACCAACTCCGTTCGAGCTATAAAGTTTGTGAGCAGAGAATGCGTAGAAATCGATATCTGATTGTTGAACATCAATGGGATTGTGAACAACGCCTTGGGCGCCATCCACAACGACCAGACAACCATGTTGGTGTGCTATTGCTGTTATTGCAGCGAGATCAACGGCTCCGCCAGTCACATTGGACATTTGGCTGATGGCTACCAATCGGCTGTGTTTATTCAGCAGTTCAGGCAGGATGTTGATATCAGGCAATTTGCCTTTGCCTAAAGGCCATTTAATAACCCTGGCACCGATTTGCTCTGCCAACATTAACCACGGGATCAGATTGGAATGGTGTTCCTGCTCACTAACGATTATTTCATCATCGGGCTGGAGATGAGTGCGGAAATAACTTTGAACCACTAGATTGAGGGATTCTGTTGTTCCTTTTGTCCAGATAATATTTTCAGCTTTTGGGGCGTTGATGAATTCAGCAACTCGTTGCCGGGCCTGTTCATAGCGGGATGTGATTTCCAGAGCTGCTTGGTGTTGGCTACGATGTACAGTAGCGCTACTGTTTTGATAATAGTCTTGAGTTGCCTTTATCATGGCTTGTGGTTTGAGTGCAGTGGCTGCGCTGTCCAGAAATACCGTCTGTTGTTGTGTCGGTAATTGTTGTGTCGGCAATTGTTGTAGCGCTGGAAATTGCTGGCGGAACTGTTCTGGTTCGAACTTTTTCATAAGTATATTAATTTTGTTTTATGGTTATGTATCCGATTGTTTTGGCGGAAAATGGATAGGTTATTACATGGAATAATATTGCCATGTTCCGGTCCTTATGCCAAAAAAAAGCACCGCAACTGCGGTGCATTAAAAAATCACTATGGACAGACAGGGTAAATGTACAGGAAGTGAAAAAAAAGCAGTAGCTTAAGCTACTGGGTCTGGTTTCCCAGACAACTTGCAAACACAACATCACAACCACAAAGCCAAAAGTTTCATAGCGTTAAGCTGATTCACTTTTCGTTCCGGCTTAGGAAGTGGCGCCACTATAGGGATTTGCTGGTGTATCCTCAAGGGACAATTTATAATGATTCGGATTACAAAAACTAATAACTAAATATAAAGAGTTACCGGAATCGCCAACATTACATAAGGGCTCACATGTCCAAACGTTTACCTCCACTTAATGCGTTGCGGGTTTTTGATGCCGCAGCGCGCCATTTAAGTTTTACTAAGGCGGCTGAAGAGTTATTTGTGACGCAGGCCGCAGTTAGCCACCAGATGAAAAGTCTGGAGGATTTTCTTGGGTTGAAGTTGTTTCGTCGTCGCAATCGATCACTATTGTTGACTGAAGAAGGTCAAAGCTACTATCTGGACATTAAAGAGATATTCACGGCGATAAATGAAGCAACACGTAAACTTCAAGCTAGAAGTGCCAAAGGTGCTTTGACGGTTAGCCTTTCACCTAGTTTTGCTATCCAGTGGTTGGTTCCAAGGCTGTCCAGCTTTAATTTAGCTTATCCAGGCATTGATGTCAGGATACAGGCGGTAGACAGAGAAGAAGATAAGCTTGCTGATGATGTCGATGTTGCCATATTTTATGGTCGTGGAAATTGGCCGGGGTTACGCACTGATCGTCTTTACGCAGAATATTTGCTTCCCGTTTGTTCTCCTTCGTTACTGACTGGCGAAAATCCTTTGAAGACCCCCGCGGATTTGGCGCGTCATACGTTGTTACACGATTCTTCTCGTCGTGACTGGCAAGCGTATGTGCGCCAGCTTGATATGCAGCAGATAAACGTTCAGCAAGGACCGATATTTAGCCATAGTGCAATGGTGATCCAGGCCGCTGTTCATGGGCAAGGTATTGCACTGGCAAATAATGTCATGGCTCGGACTGAAATTGATGCGGGGCGCTTGGTTTGCCCATTTAATGATGTGTTAGTGAGTAAGAATGCATTTTACCTTGTTTGTCATGACAATCAGGCTGAATTGGGGAAAATTGCTGCATTCAGACAATGGGTTTTGGCACAGGCAGCGAGTGAGCAGGAGAAATTGGGCTTTATTACCAATGAGTAAGAGCGGAATAAGGCATTCGAGCTATAAGAGCTCTCAGATAGAATATGAAAAAGGAAGATAACAGTGAATAGTCGTTTAATGCTTATCTTTGCTGGTTTCAGTGGGTTTTTCTATGTGGCGTTTGGTGCTGTAGGGTCACATTTATTATCTCCGATGATGGAAAAATATCAGATAAGTTGGATTGATCTCGGTCTGCAATATCAGGGTATTCACACTCTGGCAATGATGGCGATGTCTGCCATGCTAATGCGTAAAGTTGTGCTCTGGTTTTACTGGAGCGGCGTCTTTTTTGCGGTAGGTATTTTGTTGTTTAGTGGCAGTCTCTATTGTATGGCCTTATTACAGATTAAATTCTTCGCTTATATTACGCCAGTTGGAGGGTTCAGCTTTCTTATCGGCTGGTTTTTAGTATTAATTGGCGCTTTGCGTCTAAGGAAATCGGCGCTTCGCCATGAATAAAATTGCTTTATATTGCCGCCCTGGTTTTGAAAAAGAGTGTGCAGCAGAAATCACCGATAAAGCGGGTCAAAAAGAGATTTACGGTTTTGCTCGGGTGAAAGACAACAGTGGTTATGTCCTGTTTGAGTGTTATCAATATGAAGATGCCGATCGGCTAATTCGTGAGATTCCATTTCGGGAGCTGATTTTTGCACGCCAGATGTTGGTCGTGGGTGAATTATTGCGAGATTTACCGCCTGAAGATCGGATAAGCCCGATTGTAGGTATGCTGCATGGTGTCATTGAGCGTGCAGGTGAGTTACGGGTTGAGGTGCCTGATACTAATGAAAGTAAAGAGTTATTAAAATTCTGTCGAAAATTTACTGTTCCGCTGCGTAATGCTATGCGTCAGGAAAAGATTTTGCAGATTCGGGAAAATGTTAACCGCCCGGTGATACACGTTTTCTTTATCGCTCCGGGTTGCTGTTATGTTGGTTATTCTTACAGTAACAATAATTCGCCATTTTATATGGGTATTCCTCGGTTGAAATTTCCTTCGGATGCACCAAGTCGTTCAACATTAAAACTGGAAGAAGCCTTTCATGTTTTTATCCCATATGACGAATGGGAAGAGCGGTTGGCTAGCGGTTTGTATGCGGTTGATTTAGGTGCATGTCCTGGTGGTTGGACTTACCAACTGGTGAAACGTAGTATGATGGTTCATGCGGTAGATAATGGACCAATGGCGCAAAGCTTGATGGATACCGGTCAGGTTAAGCATCATAAAGTTGATGGTTTTAAGTTTGAGCCTTCGACAAGAAACATTTATTGGCTGGTATGCGACATGGTGGAAAAACCAGCAAAAGTGACGCAATTAATGGCAGATTGGTTGGTTAATGGCTGGTGTCGGGAAGCTATTTTTAATCTTAAATTACCCATGAAAAAGCGTTATGAAGAAGTTGCTCATAATTTGCAGAAAATGAACCTGCAATTAAAAGAGGGTGGTATAAATGCACAAATTCAGGCAAAACACCTTTATCATGACAGGGAAGAAATAACGGTTCATGTTCGTCGTATTTGGTCTGCTTATGCCGCTAGCCGGAATGATGATTGATTCATTGTTGTTCATCATCATGCTGGAATAACGTATAAAATAAGGTTTCCTAAATCGCCTCAGCTATATCCTGAGGCATTTTTTTCAGCCAAGAAAGTACTACATGTGAGGTGATTATGATTTACTGTGACAATGAATATTGTATGATTTATGTCGTAAAATTGTTGACTTTTTTACTTGACTTAAGGTAAATAGCAGAATAAATATATTATTATAATCGTTTAATTAAACGTGAAATTAATGTGAAATAATTCAATAAATTAAGATTATAAAATGGAAAATAATGAAAGAGATTGTTTTCTTAATTAGTTTAATTAAGGTTTTATGTATGGGGTTTAATTGTGATATTAATCATGAGTAATATTTATATTATATAAATTTAAATTTCTGTTTTAGATGTAATATATTTTATAATTAATAAGCTATGTTGATATTGTTATTTTGATGTTAGGGATTGAGAATGTGATTTTATTATATTGGTGCAGGGTGATTTAGAATTAAATAAATATTAACCACTCTGTGATATATGTTTTTTATTGATTTAATTAAGTTGTTATTAATTTTTTTAATAATATATGGGGTGTTTACTGGTTTAGATCCTTTCCATATGCGTCATATCGTTCAATATTGCAGTCTAAGGCAGTTGATTATTCTGATTTTGTCTATTCATATAACGGCTTGGGATAATTTCTGATTAAAATTATCAATAATAATGCTATAAATTTTTTAAAGTTTACTTCATAGATAGTTAAATAATCGATAATTAATTCGTAAGAAAATACCGCTAAGAAATTAGCGGTAATTTTTTCGCCTTAAATAGTTATGTTATATAAAACAATCGCTTATTTGTTTTATGTTATTTTTATCACGTTTATATTAAAAAAATATGTTAATTGCTTTTTACATAATTAACTTTAGTGTTACGTTTATGTGAAAGGGATTTTAGTTGTTATTTGTATGACCAGGGGCGGTCTGTTGTTTTTAGGTTTTATTGACTTGTATTCAATTAAATAAAAAGAATTTTATATCTAAGTCCTGAATTTATGGAGAAATATATGTCTTTAAAGAAGAAAATTTCATACTCGGAAGACGTTAGCGGTTCAGAAAAAGCAAATGAGTTGCTGAAATGGTTACAGGCTTATATACCAGGTAAAGATTCTAATATTGTCGTGGAGCATGAGCCCAGTAAAGATGCTGCTAAAGAGTTAATCCGGGGTGATTATCGTTGGGGGCATCAGGACGACGATAAATCTAAAGCTTTCCAATTAAAGTATACTTTCCTGGAAAGCAAGCCGGATGATATGCCGTGGCATATTTCTGAATTTTCAGCATTTAATGAAGAACAAAAAGCTGCTGCAAAACTGTCAATACAATCTTGGGCTGATGTTGCTAATATTAACTTTGTTGAAACCACTGATGTCAAAGAGGCAAATGTCACCTTTGGGTTCTTTGATGTGAGTTTGACGGGGAGTTATGCGTTTGCTTATCTGCCAAGGCCAGAGAAGACGCAGTTAGGCACTTGGTATAACGCAAAAAGCCGTACTTTCTCAAACAACGATATCGACGTGAATGGTTATGGCCGTCAAACGTTTACTCATGAGATTGGCCATACTCTGGGGTTGCAACATCCGGCTGATTATAATGCGTCTGACGAGGTAAGCCCGACTTATAAGAATAGTGCTACTTATTTTGAAGATAGCCGTGCTTATACCGTCATGAGTTATTTTAGTGAGAAAAATACCGGTCAGGACTTTAAAGGTATTTATTCTTCCGCACCATTGCTTAACGATATTGCTGCCATTCAGGCGGTATATGGCGCGAATAATACAATCCGTGCTGATGACACCGTATATGGTTTTAATTCCAACACAGATCGTGACTTCTATACCGCAAAAGATGAGAACAGCAAACTGTTGTTCACCGCTTGGGATACAGGTGGTAATGATACGTTTGATTTCTCTGGTTTTACTCAGGATCAACGTATCAATCTGAATGAAGCGTCTTTCTCTGATGTCGGTGGACTGAAAGGAAACGTCTCTATTGCCCGTGGTGTCACGATTGAAAATGCGATTGGTGGCAGTGGTAATGACGTTTTAATCGGGAATGATGCCGCCAATACTCTGAAGGGTGGAGCTGGTGATGACATCATTTACGGTGGCTTGGGAGCAGATAATCTTTGGGGCGGGGAAGGCAAAGATACCTTTGTCTACCTGAGTGCCAAGGAATCACCTCCTCTTGAGCGTGATTGGATCCATGACTTTGTTTCCGGTGAAGACAAGATTGATGTGTCATTGTTCGATCTGGGTGAAGCCGGGAAGGGGGGGGTTAAATTTGTAGAGGAATTCACCGGTGCAGTCGGAGAAGCTGTGCTTCGTTATAACACTGTTGATAAGGTGAATGATTTCGCCATTAATTTGGGCGATAAATTTTCCTACGATGATTTTTGGGTGAAGATTGTTGGCGAGCCAATATTAGAGTCTGATTTCATCCTTTCATAACACAACAACACAACCGCATCTGACTTGGATGCGGTTATTTGTTTGGAGGCGGCATGGTTTTTGCAGCTAGGTATCTGAAATTTGCATTCTTTGTTGCTCTTACATTCAGCATTATCGGAGGAAGTATGGCAAGTAGCCTTGATCTCCCACACGCTAGTGAATTGAAAGGCATGTGGCAACTGTCGGATAAACATCAACAATGTGATGTGTCATTGACCGAACACCCCTTACCAGAGGGATCAATTTGGTCACTTAATGGTGATAACGATTGTTTGGCGTATATGTTTGGCGAAGTGCCTGCCGGTTGGCGGCCAACACCTGACGGCCTCACAATTACTGATGAACAGGGGAGTGGTTTGGCTTTCTTTGCTCATGAGCCAGATGGTTGGTTTGCCCGCTTTGCCGATGGTCGGGAATTAATGATGAAGCCCAATAAGACTAATAAGAAAAATGAATAATAAAGGGAACATTAACATCAGATAGTTATATTTTTAAAAAAATAAAAATAAGGAAATAGTGTGAAATTACTGCTCCCGAAGGATGAAATTACTGATGTCATTCGTGCTCGTAGCCGGGTATTCTGGACTATCGGGCTGTTCACTGCCTTTATTAACCTGCTGATGTTAGTTCCGTCTGTTTATATGTTGCAGGTTTATGACAGAGTATTGCCGTCGGGCAATGAAATCACTTTGCTGATGTTGACTCTGATTACCCTCGGCATGTTTACCATGATGGGAATGCTGGAATATATCCGTAGCATGATTGTCATCCGTATTGGTAGCCAGCTTGATATGAAGCTGAATAACCGGGTTTATACCGCATCTTATGAGTCGAATCTAAAAAATGGCACTACTGATGCCGGTCAGATGCTCAATGATTTGGCAAATATCCGCCAGTTCTTGACGGGTAACGCCTTGTTTGCCTTCTTTGATGCCCCTTGGTTTCCAATCTATCTGCTCGTTATTTTTCTTTTTAACCCTTGGCTTGGTCTGTTGTCACTAGGAGGTGCACTGGTATTGATTGCCTTGGCTGTGTTGAACCAGTGGTTATCAAGTCAGCCGTTATCCGAAGCCAGTAAACTCTCTCTACGTTCAGCAAGTCTTGCTAGCACTAATTTACGTAATGCCGAAGTCATAGAGGCGTTAGGTATGTTGCCAGTGCTACGTCGGAGATGGTTTGGATTACATGAACGTTTCTTGGATTTCCAACGCATTGCTAGTGAGCGGGCTTCAGTGATTAATTCAGTCACTAAAACAGTGCGTTTGGCCTTGCAGTCACTGATCTTGGGATTAGGGGGCTGGTTAGCGATTGGTGGGCATATTACGCCGGGCATGATGATTGCGGCTTCAATTTTGATGGGACGTGCGCTTTCACCGATTGAACAACTGATTCAAGCCTGGAAAGGCTGGAGTGGTGCTCGTTTGTCATGGCAACGGTTAACTAACCTGTTGGAACAGCAACCGGAACGCAAACCGGGCATGTCATTGCCTGCGCCAAAAGGCAATTTAGCCGTGGATAAAGTTTCCGCAGCGCCTCCGGGAAGAAACAGTAAGGTTGTTTTACAGGATATTAGCTTTTCGTTGGATGCCGGTGATGTGATGGGATTAATTGGTCCCAGTGCGTCTGGGAAATCGACTCTTGCCCGGTTACTGGTCGGAATATGGCCGACACAGGAAGGCGTTGTTCGTCTGGATAATGCAGATATTTATCAGTGGAATAAAGATGAACTGGGCTCCTCAATCGGTTATTTACCGCAAGATATTGAGTTGTTTGGTGGCACTATCGCTGAAAATATTGCTCGTTTTAATGAAGTTGAGCCAGAAAAGGTGGTACAGGCGGCGAAGAAAGCGGGCGTTCATGAGCTGATATTAGCACTTGATAAGGGCTATGACACCGTGATTGGTGCTGGAGGCGTTGGATTATCTGGTGGGCAGAAACAGCGAATTGGCCTTGCTCGTGCGCTATATGACGATCCGTCATTGGTCGTGTTGGATGAGCCTAATTCCAGCCTGGATGAGGCAGGAGAAAGAGCATTGAATGAGGCGATTTCTCAGTTAAAGGCACAAGGAAAGACCGTGATTGTGATTACTCATCGCACCTCATTGTTATCACAGACAAATAAAATATTGCTGCTGGTTCAGGGGAAAATGAAGATGTTCGGTTCATCTCAGCAAGTGATGACCGCTTTATCGCAAAGGAATAATAGTCAGGAACATTCTGCGACTAAGGCAGTCGCACAGGCATCATAGGTAAATGTGCATTTAATTATAATAATATCAAATAGCTGAGACGGAGATTTCTGTCCGGGAGTGGATATGTCTGATCAGATTACGCCGGTAAGAGATGAAAAAGGATTGTTGCCTTTGGAAGAAAGGCGTTTTTTACGACTAGGATGGTTAGTGATTGGTGTGGGGATCTTGGGGTTTCTCATTTGGGCAGCGTTCGCACCGTTGGATAAAGGGGTTGCATCTTCCGGTGTGGTGGTTGTGGATGGTAATCGTAAAACAGTTCAGGCCCCGGCAAGCGGTATCATCAGCCAGATTAAGGTTGTTGAAGGAGAAATAATAAAAGCGGGTCAGATACTCGTCCAGCTCAGTCAGGTGCAGGCAAAAGCACAGGTCGATTCACTTCAGGATCAACTGTATACCACGCTGGCAACGGAAGCTCGTTTATTAGCCGAGCAGCATGGTGATGAAGCGTTAATTTTCCCCGACATATTACAGCAATTACAATCTGAACCACGGGTGAATGAGATTATCGAACTGCAAAAACAACTTTTTGTATCACGCCGTGAAGTGCTGAGAAGCGACTTGGGAGGGCTTGAGCAGTCTGTCGAAGGAATAAATTTCCAAATTAAAGGGTTGAAATCCTCTTTTTTCAGCAAACGCATGCAGCAGGCGGCGCTTAAAGAGCAAATAACTAATCTGAAATCTTTAGCGGATGAAGGCTATTTTCCGCGTAATCGTTATCTGGAACTTCTGCGTGAACAGGCTGAACTCAACAGCAGCATAGCGGAAATGGAAGGACGAGCTGGTCAGCTTGAAAAACAATTACAGGAAACACAGCAGCGTATTATTCAGCGCCGAGCAGACTATCAGCGGGAAGTGCGCACGCAATTAGCAGAGGTACAGGTCTCTGCCAGTGAATATAGAAATAAGCTAGATACAGCCCAGTTTGAACTGACTCATACCTCAATTGTTGCGCCGGTTGATGGCACTGTTGTGGGATTAAATATTTTTACCCAAGGTGGGGTTGTTGCTCCCGGCGAAAAACTAATGGAAATTCTGCCGGACCAGATGGCGCTTGAAGTGGAAACTCGTGTTGCGGTTAATTTGGCAGATAAGATTAGTAAGGGGTTGAATGTGGATCTAATGTTCACCGCTTTTAACCAGAATCGAACGCCAAAAGTTGAAGGAAAAGTTGCCGTGATTTCCGCGGATAGGTTGGTCGATCCAGCAACCAGTCAACCTTATTATCAGATGAGAGTAATTGTCTCTCCAGAGGGAATGGAAAAACTGAAAGGGTTGGATATCAGGCCAGGGATGCCGGTTGAGGTCTTTGTCAAAACGGGTTCCCGCTCTCTATTAAGTTATCTGTTTAAGCCATTGTGGGATCGGGCTTCAACATCGTTGATAGAGGAGTGATTATGAAACTGAATAATGCTTCTTTATCAATTAGTTTGCTGATTTTTTTCTGTGTCGGTCTGTTCTCTTCTCCTACATGGGCATTGAGTTTGACTGAAGCCTATGCGCTGGCATTAGAAAATGATCCTACTTTCCTTGCCGCAGTGAAAGAGCGGGAAGGTGGTGAGGAGTACGAAAAAATCGGCAGAGCAGACTTGTTACCTAAAGTAATAATGTCTTACCAAAATTCACCACGGAATTGGCAACATATGGAATCTGTTGGGTCTGACTTCTGGGGTAGGAAGACAACTAGCAGCCGGGATCGCCAATATAGCAGTTATAACGCGGCTGTTGTGTTGACTCAGCCGTTGATCGATTTTGAAATATGGGCTCGCTATAAAGCTAGCCAAGCTCACACTTTGATGAGTAATGAGCGTTTTCGGGCGAATTTTCAGCAGCTGGCTGTTCGGGTAGTCAATGCTTACGTGGATGTGGCTTATGCTCAGGATCAGATTGATTTAGTCATACGGCAGAAAATGGCTTATGAAAAGCAACTGGAACTGAATAAGAAATTGTTTACTTCTGGTGAAGGGACACGTACTGATGTGGTGGAAACGCAATCCCGTTACAGTCAGGCGATTGCCGATGAGATAGCAGCCAAAGATGATTTGGATGCGGCAATCCGAAGCTTACAGCTAATTGTGGGTACTCCTCTCCCTATTGATTTACCGGTACAACGGTTATCAGATAAAAAACGATTCCAGATATTGAGATTGTCGCCTGAACGTTATGAGGCGTGGGAAACATTGGCATTAGCCAACAATCCGGTTCTGGCTGCTTCGCGTCAGGAAGTGAAAGCTGCGTACCATGAAGTGCAACGTAATCGGGCGGGCTATTTACCCAGGCTGGAGTTCTACGCCTCCCATTCTGAAAACGAATCCAGTAGCGATAATACCATAGATCAAAAGTATCGAACCGATACCATTGGCTTGCGGATGAGCATGAATATCTATAATGGTGGTGCTACGTCTGCCTCTGTACGTCAGGCGGCGGCCCACTATGGCAGGACTAAATATGATCTTGATGCTCAGGCTGGAGAAATCCTTAATGCGTTACGCCGCAATTATAATCAGTATTTAAATAGTGAAAAACGAATTAGTGCTTATGAAATGGCGGTTGAATCAGCTAGCTTGCAGGTAGACGCAACCAGTAAAAGTGTTGCGCTTGGGCAGCGGGTTAATGTGGATGTCTTGAATGCTGAACAGCAGTTATATACTGCTCGACGTGATCTCTCACAAGCAAAATATAATTATATTAAGGCTTGGATCGGCCTGCTTAGTGAGGCCGGAGAATTAAAAGGCGAACATCTGGATAAGATAGCGAAGTATTTTCGTTAGGTTGCTGTTGTCAGCCGGAGTTGTTGCAAATTACCATTTAAAGCCAGATCGGTACGTAATGACGCAACTTCCCGGCTGATAAATGCCATTTCTTGATGTGACTCTAGTTTATTGCGCCATTTATCGGGTTGTTGGTCGAGGTTCTGAAAGAGGTTATCTAGTGTGCCGGCCTGTTGCAGTAAAGTGGCGGCGGTTTTAGGCCCGATCCCCTGAATTCCTGGGATTTTACTGCTGCTTATCCCTGCCAGACCCCAATAATCAGGTAGTTGCTTTGGTAAAACGCCAAACTCTTGTTGAACAAATGGCATATCCAACCAGCGTTTCTGGAAGTAGTCACGGATACGGATATTCGGTGAAAGTAATTGGCAATAACCTTTATCAGTAGAAACAATCGTTACGTTGTGGCCAACAGAAGTCACTTTTACGGCTAGTGTTGCTGCCAGATCATCAGCTTCATGCCCTTTGGCATGCCAGCAGGTAACCCCTTGCTGCTCAAATGATGCTCTGATTTGCGGCATTTCTTGTTGCAGATTGTCAGGCATGGGCGAACGTCCAGCTTTGTAGTCAGGTAATATCTGGTGACGCCAACTGTGACTGCGATTCTCTTCATCGAATACTGCGACGGCATGTGTGGGATGAGAATGTTGGATAAGTTGCCTTAGCGCATGTTCACAAGCGGGAATGCATGGGCTGCCCTGCACAGCATGAATGCGTCGGATAAGGTTAAGAGCATCAACAATAAGAAGGTGTATCATATGGGATCACTTTAAATAACATAATGCTCCATCCGTGGAGCGTGGATATTTTTTCAGGTAATTTTATTTGATGATTTCGTAGCAAGGTTCGTAGGCAGTACCTCCCGGTAGTTTCATTCGGTGCTGTTCCACAAAGTCTTTCAGTATCTTATCCATATGGCGCATTATCTTAGCATCACCGTGGATTTTGAATGGGCCGTGTTTTTCAATCGATTGAATACCCACCTCTTTTACATTGCCTGCAACAATTCCGGAAAAAGCCCGGCGCAATGACGCTGCCAGTTTTTCAGATGACTGATCAGGATAGAGATTGAGATTAGCCATGTTTTCATGTGATGGTTCAAACGGCTGTTGCAAATCATAATTGATCTTCATTGACCAATTAAAACTGTATGCATCACCGGTACTGTGGCGGTTATCTCTCACTAATGGCATCGCTTTTTTCATTATTCTGGCAACTTCAGGCGCATTATCAATGATGATGTGATAATAGCGTCGTGTCTCTTTGCCCAATGTATGAACAATAAATTCGTCCAGAACTTGGAAATAGTCTTCACTCTCCTTCGGTCCGGTAAGAATCAACGGCAGTATTTGCTCCTGATTTTCTGGATTCATCAGAATACCTAGCAAATAAAGCAATTCTTCTGCTGTACCGACACCACCTGGGAAAATAACGATACCATGAGCAATACGAACAAAAGCTTCCAGACGTTTTTCGATGTCTGGCATGATAATCAGCTCGTTCACTAATGGATTTGGGGGTTCAGCCGCAATGATTGATGGTTCGGTAATACCAATAAAACGGCTATTTTTATAATTCTGTTGGGCATGGCCGACAGCTGCACCTTTCATCGGTGCTTCCATTGCTCCGGGGCCACAGCCGGTACAGATATTCAGTCCACGTAACCCAAGCTGATTACCGACTTTACGGCCATATTGATACTCTTGCTTAGTAATGGAGTGGCCTCCCCAACAGACGATCATATTGAGATCTTCATCGGTATGCAGCGCTCTGGCGTGGCGCAGAATAGAGAATATTCTGTTGGTGATGTGTGCGCTATTCTCTGAATCGGAATAATCCTGTTGTCCTGGATCGGTAATCTGTGTATGAACAAATAAGATATCCCGCAGCACTGCGAACAGGTTAGCTTGTAGTGAATGAATAATTTTTCCATCAACAAATGCGTCTTCTGGTGGATCCACCAGTTCCAGTTTTACCCCGCGCTCACGGCGCAATACGTTAATCTCAAAATCGGTGTATTTAGAGAGCAGCTCTTTGCTATTATCGGTTTGGCTACCTGAATTGAGTACGGCCAGTGAGCAATTACGGAACAGGCGATACAGATCACTTTTTGCGGTACTCTTTAGCATATCTACTTCAAGTTGAGATAATAAATCCATCGAGCCGAGTGGGTTGATATGTGTGATCAAGAATGACTCCTTGTATACCGTGTATGGATTACATATCAATATCACTAAACTGAATGGATTGCATATCAATATCACTAAACTGAATGTATTACATGCCCTATTTCGGCTTATTTTTCACAAATTGCGCTTAGGAATGCAGATTTAAAACGGATTTATTGACGTGCCAATCTGCCTGTTGCTGGAGTAAAGTTTGTACTATTTGTACGCCACGGGTTGATATCTAATCCCCCGCGACGGGTATAACGTGCGTAGACTGAGAGCTTTTCGGGTGCACATAATTGTTGCAAATCGTTGAAGATACGCTCGACACATTGCTCGTGAAATTCATTGTGATGCCGGAATGATATTAAGTAACGTAACAATGCTTCTCGATTGATTTTTGGCCCTTGATAGTGGATCTGGACAGATCCCCAGTCAGGTTGATGGGTGATCAGGCAATTAGATTTCAGCAGATGGCTAACCAAAACTTCTTCTACTAGCGGACCTTGTGCTGCATCTTGCAGATAATAACGGTTGAAATTATATTCAGTTACTTCAATATCCTGATCATCAATACATTCACCGGTAAAAGCGGCGATGGGTTGGTTATTAAAATGATCTAGATGATGAAGTGTCACTTCTACCTCGCCCTCAGCACAAGCAGCCAGATCGCGCTGTAGTGTTTCTTCGACGGCTTGCCAGTTTTCAAAACGAGTTTGGTTAAAGCTGTTCAGATAGAGCTTAAAACTTTTAGATTCAATCAGGTTTTTACTTACTGCATTTAAACTAACATGCCCGACAGCAACTTGTGGCAGACCACGGTTATTCAGCCATGATAGTTCATAAAGCGTCCAGATATCAGCGCCGTGAAACGGCAAATTGTCAGGGAAAATTTTCAGTGGTTCACGGTTCATCTTACGGGGTATAGCTTGTAATAAGCTGGCATCATATTGGTCACGATATAAAGTAGTTTTGCCGAGTGTAAGCTGCTCAAGAGCTTGGTGGTCCTGATATAACGACATGTTATTCCTTAAAATTTGATATCAGTAATAGTTGTCATTGCTCAAGTTTACCAAACTACGGTGGTTTATCAGAATTTTATTTATTTGCTTCGGAAAATGGTGTCAAAGCTATCTAATATCACTGCTGGCAGTGAACTGTTTTTATTCCACTATTAGCAGAGATATCCAGAGAAGCTTTAGTTGACTCATTTTTACCCTTCCTTGTAAATACGATATGGAATTCGAGCAACTATTCGGGTTTCTGATGAGTGGCTCGGTTCGTGCGTTATTCGCTGTCAGACGGGTTTTGTAACCCTAGGGTTACAAGCTACAATGAACCTTGCCAAATCTAATCCTGTTTATGGTAATCAAATTTCAAGATACAAGGGATGATTGCAAGGGAACTGTATTCAATAATAGTCGCAAAACTGTGGCTTTTTCATTCCAAAAAGCCTTTCGTTTTTGCATTATGCATTCATGAATACACGCGACTTTGCGTTTTTATTTCTTTCTGCTATAGAAGCTCATCACATGTATTTTGGCGTTGCAAATATCATCTGATCTGGACACCGAAGTATCGATTTTCTTATTTATGAAAAAGCCATCCTAAGTAAAAATACCAGCTTTGGGGATAGGCTTTTAATTATGGCCCGTTTTATTTATAACTCTTATTATTAATTAGTTTATTACGCGCTTCAATTTTTTCATTGAGGTTTAATCTAGGGTAATTGTCAGTTAATACATTTTCCCAAGAACCATAAATAGGATTTGGCATCATAATAAATTTATAACCAAAATTCGGAGCATTCATCATGACTAATTCTTTACGTTTATTGTCTTTTTTACGATAAAAAACATCTCCAAAATCGTTTAAATTGTCGCCCATAAATACGACTATGTTATAACCGGACGCAGTGATTGTGTTGAAACGGTGTTGTTTATTGGACGTTTTATCCCGTAAGAGTAATGTTTTTTCTGAGACATTCGGGAACCCATTTTTGATCAGATTATTCATAGTATGCTGATAATCGTCAGACTTTCTATTCGAAACGTAAAATATTTCTCCCCCGTTATTGATGATATAATTTACAAAGTCTATAGCACCAAGTATGGGGCTGGATTTTTCCTTTGATACCCATTCTTCCCAGTTTTTCCGGTTAGACAATTCACCACTTTTAATTTGTTGAGCGTTATATGATGTGCTGTTTAGGATAGTTTCATCAATATCTACCACAACAGCTTTCTTTTTACCTGGTATGTTATCAGCACGATCAAAAGCGTCTTTTGCCATATTAAAAGCTTGTGTCACTAATGCTAGATATTCGCTAGAGTTTTGCACCCATAATACAGCGCTGGTATTTTGTTTTGTGAGAATCGTTTCACTATTTTGCTGATTGTAGCCGCAGCCAGCTAATAGTATTGTTATAAATAAAGTAGCAAAAAAAGTTGTTTTTATTTTCATGATAAATTTATTTCCCGTTATTCAGGCTTTCTTTTCTAACGTTTTCAATCATTTTTCTAGCTTCCTTTTTTGAACTCTTGGCGGTGTATAAAAAGAGATTAAAGGAAACGTTGTTTTTTATATCAGCTAATTTTACTTTATAGTTTAGTATATTATCAATATCATCTGATAAAATTATTGAAATATCTTTCTCAAGTGCTTCGTTTTCTTTGAATGTAGGCTGGATGGGGCCGGATTGACTGTTTTTCAAAAGCATCAAATCTATATAACTTAATAAAAAGGGAGATCTACCTTCTAATGAACTGAGAAATCGACTTTCTCTGTACAGATGAAACATTGTATCGTAATAAAGAGATTTACCGCTCAGACAGCGGACTCCATCAATAATTTCTGTATCTGAGTTATTTATATGAAATGTTTTTTCTTCTGGGTGAGTGTGCCAGCAAGATGTGTATGCAAGATCGATAGCGACAGGTATATCATCAATTAATTTAACCAGATGTGGATGATGGTCGGGGCTTAACTGGTATTTGATCATATCAAATCGAGAATATTTAATAATTTCCTGTTTGCTATAGTCATAAATCCCTTCAATATAGCCTTGTGAATAAAGAATATCTAAATACTTTTCTAATTGTGAATTGTTTATTAATAAATCGATATCATTATAGTTTCTATGTATTCTATCTTTATACAGAGATGATAAAGCGTGTCCTTTTTTAATGGCATAAGGTAGGCTATTTTGATCAAATCGCTTACCAATGTTCTGTATTTCCTGCAATTTTATTTCTTGCTGACTTCTCATATACGTGAGATATGATGACAGCATATAGTAAGTTTGCCGTGTGAGTTTCTTTACTTCACCATATTTTTTTATAAGGTCAAACCATATTGGAATGAGTTTATGTTTTCCCAGAAAATGTAGATCGGCAGAGATAACATGATCTAAATCTACATCCTCATTTTCTTTTATGCCTAAATAATCACTAATGATATAATTAGCTGAGATTATATTTTTTTTATCAAGGATATCATGCATATTTTTACATCCGTCAGTATATATTGATTGACTTTGTTCCTAAAATTTACTTTTACTATTTCTAAAATGAATGAATTATCCAATGTTCTTATGTTATAATATTTATCAATGGCGTGCAACTATATATTCTTTAAAGGTTTTATTAAATCACAATGTTATTTTTAGGCGTTTTTTTATTAAAATCCCTGACAATGTAACTGGTATTCAGTCAGCCCGGTAACCGTTTTTATTGAGAGTGATTTCTGATAATGATTTAAGTGTGTTACGTTTCCAAATCCTCTATTTTTGAGGATACATAATGGTAGTCATCACACCATCTTTTCCTTCGAAAGGGACTCCTGTTGATATCAGGCGGGAGGGGAAATATACGATATGTATTGCAAAAAATAATGATTTTAAATACTATTAGCTAAAAAATACCCAATAAAAACTCTAATATGAAAATCTTAAAATTATCAGCCTTTCAATCTTCTAAATTTAACAATTATCCTTGGGAATGGGGAGTTATTAATGATTTAATAACAAGACAGGATGCGATTCAAATTGCATCTGAAATAGAGCAGTTGGATTTTTGTCCTGTAGCGGCAGAGAGAAGCGACAAAAGCTACAGTATGTCGTTGTTTGAAACTAATAGACAGAATGTACAGGGAGAGAGATTAAATGAATTACTGAAAGATGTGCGCTCTATTCAATATATAAAAGTGTTAAGTGAGTTCACAACAGCATTATTATTGGATAAAGAGTGCGTCATCAATATCTGGAAATATTCAAATCAAAACTATCTATCACCACATCTAGATAAAGCTGAAAAATATGTTACTCATCTTATCTATTTTAGTGAGGAATGGCCAAAATCCTATGGTGGCTGTTTAAATATTCTAAAAACGTCTGATGAAGCCTCAGTTATAGCCAATATTGAACCACACTATCAAAATTCAGTGGTGATAAAAACTGACGATAAATCATGGCATAGTGTATCTCCTATTAAGGTTGAAGGTGTGAATAGATATTGTATGCAAATTATTTTTTTAAAAACATATATACCCAATAGATTTCAAATTGCAGCGCGGCGGCAAGTGAACGCATCCCCTGGAGCATAGATAACTATGTGACTGGGGTAAGTGAAAGCAGCTAACAAAGCAGCAACTTGAAGGATAACAGGTATAACCAATATTAACGTCATTCGAGTTTATATTTCGCTACTTGATATAGAGTGAACACGCAGATGGAAAAATTAAGCGCAAAGGCATTGCAATATGTTACATAGCATCAATTCAAGAATACAGATTATTCGCCGAACAAAAGAGAATAAAAGGCGATATTTAAATCTGAAGAGTAATGAAAATCTGGTAACAGATGACCCCTTGTTTTTTCGGACATTACTAAATAATGTCGATCCGGTTGAGCTTCTTAAATATCCAGTTTACGATGATATATATCATTGTCTGAAATCACATCTTGGTGTTGAAAATATTGTATTGACCAGTGGTTGCCATGATGCTATCAGAGTACTCTTTAGTAGCCTTGATAAGACAAAAAATAAAGTTTTATTAACGACACCAAATTATGATGGCTATTCTCTTTATCTTAACATCAATGAAATACCTTATGTACAGTGCTCAAGAACACCAGATAGCCAGTTTGATTTATCATCTTTATATGAACAGACGTTGAGGCATCAGTGTAATTTATTGGTTTTAACTAACCCAGACCCTTTTGTTGGTGATTGCTTTGAACGCGATCAGATCACCGTATTTCTCCAGAGCTGTAAAGACAGTGGCATCACTGTTATTTTGGATGAAGTCTATTCGGGTTTTGGCCGTGATTCAGATATTATTCTCACTAAAACCTATGATAATTTGCTCGTACTGAACAGTCTCTCTAAATCCTATGGATTACCAGGATTAAGAGTTGGCTGGATTGCAGGTATGCAAAAAATATAGAAGATATAGGTTGCTTGTTTCCAGAGTCAACATTATCGGGTATTAGTCTCTATATCGCGCATCAATTAATTAAAAAACCTGATTTTTTATTACAATATCGAAATAGTATTCAATACAACAGAATGCAACTGATAAATCAAATGGTCATGTTAGAGTGTGTCGAAACCTATACGCAGAGTGTGAGTAACTTTGTATTATTTAAATTGCTAAAAATTGCTTATCCCGGGCAATGGTGGAAAGAGTTACTTTCTCAAGGGGTTTATGTTGCAAATTTGAACCACATTCCGGGATTTGAAAATCATTATAGAGTGACAGTATGTAAGGAAGACACAAGAGGAAAACTGATTGATTCGATTAAACGATTTTAAGGGAAGGAAAATTCTAATAGTAGGCCGCCCGTGTAGCGGTAAAACCTCTCTTGGTAAACAGCTGTCTGAAACAACAGGGATAAATGTTTTTGACTTGGATGATATTTATTGGAAAAAAGGATGGCGGCGTCCAGATGATGAAACATTTAAAGAAAATTTAAAACAGGTTTTGGAGTTGGAAGAGTGGATCATTGCGGGAAACTATTTACAGACTTTAGCATTTCGTATGCATTACTGTAGTGATATCATAATATTGAATTGTACTTGGTATAAAGCCGCTTATCGCTACTTTAAGCGTATTGTGATGCGGGCTTGCAAAAAAGAGCGAAATACGAGTTATTCTGGTTGGTATAGGGAGTTCAATATAAAATTTTTCTTTAAAAAAATAATTTTCTATTATAAATTTCACTATCAGTTTAATGAGACGATAAATAAATCGAGTGATTGTGTTAAAATCCATAGATATTAAGTTTAATTTTATGTATTTATTTGTAGTGCTAATAGGAATATACCCAATAGATTTCGAGTTGCAGCGCGGCGGCAAGTGAGCGAATCCCCAGGAGCATAGTTAACCTGAACTCTGGATAAAAAAATGGAACTAAGTGCCTGTTCCAAGATCAAAATTTTCGACCAAGAAAAAAACGATCTTATTAGGAACAGGCATGGATAAACTAGTTGAACTCTTCTGCGATGTCGATGATTTTTGCCGTGTATTCATTCCACTCTGGGAACAACAGTGTATCAAGGAAGGACATCGTCAGCGCAGACGTCATGGCCGCATGAGTGCCAGCGAGATTATGACCATTGTGATTGCTTTTCATATGTCACATTATCGCGATTTCAAAAATTTCTACTTTGGATTAGTCCGACGATCAATGGCATTCGGTTAAGATCTTGCCGGCGCATCAAAAGAGTTCCACCGTGTTCGGGGTTTCATCGATTTTCGTGGATAGTGTCGTCCTGGTCTCACCCGTTGGGTCATCTTTGTTATATACTTGTGAAGTAGGTAATAAAATGATTTAAAATGCTTTTTTAACCTACTTTGAATGATCAGAGGGAGGTGTTTGACAATAAAAAATAAACAGTTTTTAAAGTTCAGTTTCCGTTCATTATCCCTATTATCCTTGTCATTGATACCCTTGCCCTCATCGTCTTTGTGATAACAATCATTTCCTAGTATTCTTGCCAGGTTAAGTAATAAAATATGTGCCTGAAGTTCTTGGTTGACCCCTTTTTCATTATGTGAATGGAAATCTTCAACACATAATATTGATTTGGATAATTTATATAATTCTTCTATTTCCCATCGCTGATTATATAAATCACCGAAGTCTTCGACTTTATAATGGTCTTGATGGGTTAAAGTCGTGGCAAAAATATATTCAACATCTTCATGAAAATACTTTATTAACCGTAACGTTATAGTAGGGAATGCTGAAAGTAGTTTTCTTTTTCTAAGGTCTGATTTTACCGCCTCAGAGGGAACATAAGTCACAATCGCATCATCGTAATGACTGTCAGAAAATTATCTAACCACTTTATTTCTATTACCTTCCTGCATTCTGAATATGGCATTCAAGTTATTTTTTATGACTTGATGTAACATATAATAACTAAAATATCCCCTGTCGAAGATAATGACATCATGGGTATTCAGACAGTGAAAATGTTTTTCCGCACAAGCTCTTTCATTATTATGGTTAACAAAATCAATATCATATACAATTGAATTCAACACATCATAGAGACAGCTCATCATGGCATAGGGATAATGTCTGGACGTACGTTGTGTGACACGATAGCCATTATTGATAAGTTTTCTGGGGACATTGAGCTTTGATCCATCAATGGCAAAAATTCGGTGTCCTTTCCATGTTGTCGGGAGAGTGTTTTTCTCCCAGACAGCCACAATATCTTTATTAATGGTTTTGATGGCATCATCAGGTAATTTCATTCTGGCTTCGCACATTGATGAGGCTGAAATAGGACTGTACTGAGGTAGAAGTATATTTTCATGAACGCAGTCATCCCATATTTCATTGATGATATAAGCATATCCATGATTATTTTTTCCTGAAATAATTTTCATGAGGAATAAGACAATCAATTTTGTATCTATTGTTCTTTTTCTTTTTTGCCACGATTTATCAATCGTCGAACATGAATTAAAAAAGGTTTTGTTTAGGCGTTGATATAAATCCATGATCCATTCCCCCTTGCTCATTTAAATCCTATTTTATCACATCGTTGTTTCCTTAACCGAATGCCATTGAGTTCCCGTGGCCTACTCACCCCATCCATGATCAGTTAAAGAATATTTCTCAGATAGAGCACTCACGACACCGTAGTCTACAGGGATTCATGTTGAATGTGTTAGGAGGGCTAATCGCTTATTGTTTCAAAGAGAACAAACCGTCACTGAATATCTCCCGCTCAGAAATGGACATATTAGTGACGGCTTAACCAGAACTCAGGTTAGTTAACTATGTGACTGGGGTGAGTGAAAGCAGCCAACAAAGCAGCAGCTTGAAAAATGAAGGGTATATAGCTGAGAAAATTAAATTATGGTATTAAGTAATTAGCAACAGAACCATATTTTTTTATAATGTAGTCGTCTAATTGCAAAATAGCTTTTCCATCCGTTTTTAATCTGTTCATATAATCTTGTTTGGTTATATTTCTTTTTTTCCAATGAGATGAAAAATAATCAATATTTTTTATCAATTCTGTGCCAGATTGTTCATAATCATAGATAATCCTTTCCCAAGGAAGACCATACATTTTACTAAGCAAATATGAAGCGATTCCAGTTCTATCTTTACCAAAATAACAACCGAAACCAACTAATTTATTGTTTTTTACTATTGTATTTAACTGACGAAATTCAGGCTGATAACGCTCTACAATCTCTATATAAAATTCCAATAGATCATTGATACAGGGTATACGGATATTACGGTATTTACTGCCTACATCCGTCATTGGTAGATTAATATAACATTTCGCTATGGTTGTATTACGAACGGCTTCCTGAGGATTACGAAAATCAACCAGCACATCCAGCAATTCTGGACAAGAGGAAATGTCTCTGTAACCTAAAGCCATTCGATAATAGTTAATGCCAGCAAAACTGAGTTTTCTAATGTTAATCATTTTTCAGAGAAGAAAATTCATATATAGGTAAAATAGTTCCACCAAAGCGTGTTTTGTACTGTCTCATACGCCTTGTTTTGTCGTCTTTAGATAATCGCACAGAGGTGAGATTAAGTGTTTTCAGTTTCTGAGACTGGGCCCATTCAGCGGCGGTCATCATTGCATGATAGGTTACTCCGCTATTGGATAGATAGCTTCTGTCGTCATAAACCAGCTTACGCAAATATGCCTCTGACCCAATAATTGCGAAGTTAAGACATGCTAAAACATCTTTCCCTTTGAAAGCAAAGAAAGTTTTACTGTCTCCTTTCTTGTCCTGAGACAGTAATATCTTGCATGCACCTGAAGCATCCTGTTGTGTAATAGCATTGCGCTGAAATCCCCGTTCCATCAGGGCCTTATATTTTTCCATATATAAGACTGATTCTTCTTGGGGGAGAAATTCCGATGATGAACTTACCTCTACCCCGTCTCTAACGCTTTTTAATACCAAATTTTTAATTTTTCGTTTCTTTCCTCCTGTGCGATAAATAGCTTGTTCCCAGATATTGCAATCCAGTCTTATTTTAATGAGAGTGGCCAGGGTCGAGGTAATATTATATTGACCGGCATGATTCAGTATTTCATTGCTGGTTAATATTGCTTGCAGGCTAGTCATTTCGATGCAACTAGCGTTTCTGATTGGGAATCCAAATTGCGTTATCCAGCGCAGGAATCTGTCAACTAATATGCTTATTACTACACTAGTTCCTTTGATGACGGGGCCACAATACCAAGTGACTGTACCTCTTTTTTTATTGATAAAAATCAGGCACCTTAATTCTGCACGTTCAGATTGTATTGTGATGTATAACGGTAATGCGCTATAGCACTGTTGGACATATTCTGCGTGAATAGTCGTTTGAGGATAGGGTGTACTGGAATGATGAACCATAAACGTATTCCATTCAATGGCATTCACTTCGCTATGGTTTTGAACAACTAACAATTCTGTTCCCCCTGTGTGTAACTGCATTGGAGAAGTTGTCTGAGTTCGTGGCGGATTTTTTGGGTTTCTTGGTTTAATCGTACTGGATCGCCGATATCGCTAAGGACATTCTTTATTTTATTTGAGAGTACCTTGCCGTTTTGACATCCTTTTATTTTACTCCAAGGGCCATTGGCGCTAAGAAATTGTTGTTGTCGGTTATAAATATTTTTCATAACTTCTTTAGTAACAAATTTTTGCTGTTTTTGAGCTTGTTTAGAAGACCTTCTTTTTACTGCCAATGCCAATTCATTATAAAAATAACCTTGTAATTGTGGATCAGGAACAACAACCTTAAATAGTGTGTTGGGTTTTTCTTCCAATAAAGGCAGTAGTCTGTTGAGCCACATCCCGGTACCAGGAATAAGGACTCGGCTGATATCACAAATTACTTGCTGCTGAATAAAAGCATGGGCTTTAAAAGTTAAATCTGTTTTCAGATTTCCTTTATAATCACGGTAGTCTTTGAAATTATCAATTTCTGCACATTTAAAGTCACTTTTTCTGAGATTATTTAGACAGTGGAAGTCTGTAACCGAGATATTACCTAGGCGAAGAAGACGTTCTAATGCTGTTTTATCGTCGGATAGAAAATATTGTCCGGCAAATGATTCAATTAATTGGTCAAGTAAAGTATTCAGTTTGAGGGAATCTAGTTTCCAGACTTTATCATTTAGCCGGATAATTGCATTTAATAAAGGCCCAAGGGTACTTTTTCCTGTGGCTGGAGCACCTAACAACAATATGATCATAATTCATCTTTTTTGGGATAAATGTAACACACTAAAATTAAGTTCTGAAAATTTCAATCTGGACAGAAAGCCGTGGCTGATTACAAAGTAATGGCCTCACGGCATGCCACGAATTTTCTCTCGGTTCAAAAAACACTGAGTTACCGATTAGTGGTTCAACTTTAAAAACGATATCATCTATATTTTGCGATCTTAAACCTAAAAATTGTCCTCCATTGGTACAATTCCAGGTTTCATTAAAAAACATCACGTGATTCAGGATTTTTTCAGGTTTATCTTTATGAGGTGAAACCCAATCACCGGTACGGTAATATTTATAAAATCCCATTTTGAATTTTAGTCCTGATATATCCAAATCTATGGCTTTAAGAATAGCATCTCGATATTGAACACTAGAAACTTCCTGATATAGAATTTGCCAGCATTTACCGAGATTTTTAAAGTCATTCTCAAGATCGGAAGCTGTGATTTCACGAACTGAAAAACGGTACTGTTTTTCATGTTCTGTTCCTTTTTCTATATCGTAAAAACCACTATTAGGATAAGACTTAAAAAGTGGCGTGGGATCAGTAAATAGATTGGTTGTGGTGCCAGCTTTAAAAGGTTTAACCAATAACTTGGCATTTTTTATTGCATTAAAATTGATCATTTTATTGTTGGAATAATCTATATATTTTAAGTAAAAAATATTAATGATATCTGGCATTAATAGTTTATTTTGTAATGTCGTCTTGATGTGATTCTGATTTTTTCATCAAAGGTGTATATGTCAACGAACTTAAGTTTTTCGTAAATTTCCTCACTAAAATGTGAATTAACACTTGCTTTTTGTGTCCTGTTCATATTTGCTATAATGCAAACCTCATTTTCATTATTAAAATAAAATCTTTCTATATCAATGGATATATTACTGTAATTTGAGTGGAATATTTTTACACTATCTATAAAATCACTGATTCCTTTGACTTGTGGATATTTAAGAAAAAATCCAGAATAATTTTCTGCCAGGATATCGTTAGCACTATCGTACAGTTTACTTTGATAAATTAATTGGTAAAAGTCTGTGATTGTCGCTTTTTTTTGGTTGCATTCAGATATATTAAACATTTTTTTCCCGGTTGTTAGCTTGCGTCTATTCAGTCATATAATTTGGATATTCTTTAATGGCTTTAACAAGATGATAAATTATAAATTCTTCTTTACCACTACAATATTTGTCTATATCATTATTACAGACTTCGACTACTTGTTTCTTTAGAACCCCATATTCTTTTGCAATATGGGGATGTCTTCTTAAATAATTACGAAAAGCTAAATGCTTTACGATTTGTGGATCGCCGACTTTAAACGCGTGTACCTGATGTGTCCTGTTGTTACCCCCTTTCTGAAAATAGCGCCGGCCTGTGATTCCGAATTCACCTTTGGCCTTATAGCCATGGGACTGCATAATATCCGTATAGTTATCAAGTTCGTTAATATCATCGACTTCCACTAAAATATCGATGACTGGTTTGGCAGCGAGGTATTCGACGCTGGTACTGCCAATGTGATGGATTCGGTGTATGTTTCCGTTAAGTATATTATTTAATAAATTTGCTTCTTTTTGATATAATGCAGGCCATTGTGAGTCGTACTCAACAACTTCAATTATTCTTTCTATCATATGCTTTATTCCATCAGGGATATATTTATGGTTTTCCAGTAATAAGTGTTAATATTAATTATATTTATCAAAATTTTTATTGTCTACTATTGCAAAAATTAATAATTTTATTAAAGAATAAATCGAATTTTTCCGTATCGTTATAACTATAGCAACAACCGTAAGAGGGTAATTTATCAAGCTTCATTTCCACTTTTTCTCTAATGTCTTGCGTTATTTTTGGTGTAATAGATAAGTAATCAGTAAAGTATTTTATATTTTTATCTTCCATGAATAATTCACTATGCTTAAGATCTTGTGCAGTAATTGAAAATATATCACTGGTTGTAAATTTCAGGTTTATAAAAATGGCATTTTTTTTATCTCCCTGATATTTAAGTTTAAAAATCTTTATAAACTCTTTTGTGTCAAATTCAAGCCGTTTTCGCTCATCCGGTGGTAAATGTTGTCCCGCATATTGATAAATCTCATCAAGGAAGATATTCTGGGGACGGTTAGAATTAATATCCAATGAACATAAGTGATCGTGGCTAATTGCACTCAAGTTCAGTCCAACACGTTTAGGCCAGCCAGAGAATTTTAATTCGTCACCATCAAGCCAGCCGACAATGATATCATCTGATAAAAAACTTGCACCCAAATGAAAGCAGGATTTAAACATGGTACTTGTTTTTCCTGCACCCTTAACACCATAGAAAATATAATTTTTCCCATTATAGTTAATGCCAGAGGCATGAAAAAATAGACAACCTTTTTTAAACAGAGCACAGCCAACGACATATTTTATCATACGAACAATAGCCCTACTCGCTAGCATATTATTTCGCTCATATGTGATCTTCCAGTTTGTACCTTGCTGACTAATGTCGATGAGAATTTCATCCTGTTCAGGTGTCTTTTCACACAATATTTTTGTAGTCTTCCCGTCATATTTTAAAATCCTCATCCCTTCGCCAAGTACTTCATCGGTCATTAATATTGGAGGGAGGCGATGAGGTTTACTGTAATCCAATTCGATGTTCAGTTCGTGAATAACGCTGTGAAGGTTATCTACAGAGTTAAGTTCAAAGCGGCACAATATTTTCAGTACATCAGCACTGTCATGGATTTTAAACGCGGGTAGCAAACAGTTCTGAACGTTATCACATATATCTTTATTGCCATGTATGCTTATAAATTCTCCTGCAAATCTTAAACTGATATGTTGCATCTAATTATTGCCTTTCATAATATTGTGTATTCTCAAAAATGGATAGATTAGAAATTTAATGCATTTAAATTATTGTCATAAAAAATTATAAGTTCCTGGTTCATAAAAATTAGGTTTACTGAAACCAAGTGTGATGGTTAAGTTCTGAATTAGCGATAATAACCAAGTGAATAACGTTCTTACAAAGACTATTATTACAGCCATGATAAAAAGCTCAGTGCCGTATAATGCGATTAGTGCAGATAAATCTTTGGGAGCAGTATTGAGCATATCAACAATGTGGCCAATAAAATAAAACATACCCGCTTCTATTCCAGCAACAAAACCGCTCAACAGTAACATGAAAAAAATGGCCAATTTTGCCTGTTTTAAATAATGAGTAATGAATTTAATGGATGAGCCTGGTAGCATACTGCCAATAGAATTAAAAGGCTTAATCTAGTTAGCAAACCAATTATTAATGTTGAATTTTTTAAACATAGTAAGCGTTATCTATAATTTGGATTATGAAAAAGTTATGGTATATATATTGGTATGGATGAATTGTTTATTATATTTCCCTATATCATTTTTAAAATCCATAAATCGAAAATATCTTGATAAAACTTATCATTATGAACCATTAGACTGGCAGATTTAGCATCGCGACAGAATATTTCAGCGCCAAACTCATCAAAGGGTGTCATGGTATATTTTGAACCTAGTGCTTCTTCAAGAATATATGAGGCATTACGGATATTTTTTGCAGTTTCTGTTTTGATAACATTTAAAGAAAGTTTGCGAGAAGTATCAGAGATATTGTAATTTTTGTATAAGCAGTCCTGAATAATACATCTGTTGGTATATTCTAAAGCGATGACCTGGGATATACGATTTCGAAATAAGGCATCAGATAACTTTTTGCTTAACATACTCTTTTTTTTCCGGAAGGAGGATCTTATTCGATTAAGTACACCTTCGAGCCCTCCATTATAAGAAGACATCCAGCCAATGTGCGCAATTGGAACAAAAGTGGATGCAAAGACTGTTGAAAGGTTGCCTATTACCTGCTCAGCATTAATATAAGTATCAATCTCGATTGGGCCGCTGGAGGTTGATCTATTGCTGCTCAGAGGGTAACCGTTGGTAGATTTTACGTATTCCTTTGGCAGTAAAACTAAATATCTGTCAGAAGACATTATGTTTTTATGTTGCATAGAAACAACAAAAAAATCAGCATCATATCTATAGCTACAGACCGGAGCGCTTCGTATCACCCTAAGTTTACTTCCTTCTTCAGACAGAATGTTACTAGCTATTTCATTATATTCAGAAGTTACAGAAGCAATTAATGACTGATCACACAAAAGCTGTTCATATATTTTCGGAGATAATTGATGGATTGTATTTATCTGCTGGTTATGCATAACCCAGCAAATGGATGCAGAAATAGAATATTGACCAATAAGATGCGCTATATAGCTGAATAAATTGGCAGATTCATAATCAGTAATAAGATGATAAAGTACGTTATTTGCTTTCAATGAATTAAAATAGTCGCGAGGAAACACATTATCGTAATCACAGGTCTGAAAATATTTTAGGCCAAAAGTTCTAAGAATAGACTCATGAATATTTTTAATATTATTATTCAACAGTAATCTCCTGGGCTGGTTCTCGCATTAGAAAATTTGAAAGCCCTGTATTAGCGGCATAAGCTCCACAATTAGGGATCATTAAAATATCTCCTTGGAATAATTGCGGTAATAACGTATTCAATGTTAAATAATCAGCTGGTGTACATAGAGGACCATATACAGCGGTAGGTAGCATTATAATTCTCAAAATTTTACCATCAATTATTTTTGGTAATATTTTCTTAAAATGGATAATGGTAATTCTTATCCGATTTTCTTTATTAAAATAGAAATCAACGCTATTTCGTAATAGGTTATTCAGGGCATTTCGTCTATCCCATGATACTGATACGCTTTAACCAAGAGGCGTAGAGTGGCTCTACAATACCAAACAATTCTTATCCACTGTTTCCGGCCAGATAATGTCTGGCAGCTGCCAGTCTTAATTCAAGGGAATGTTTCTGTTTTATAAAACTGCACCTTAATCAGTGAGTGTCTAATTTTGATATTTTCAGGCATGGATTATCCTTCCTTTAAGTGAGTTTTTAGGTTGAGATGACCAAAATACTATTTGGATCGAATTTCTTTTATAATTTTTATGCATTGCATTAACGGAATGCAGAGATTGGTCTGAACGTTTGAAGACAATAGACCTTCCAGGGCAGGGTTCTATCATATTTACAACATTCCCATTAGTATTGTGGACGACAAACTCACCACCAAGATCGGTACCAAGACTACCACTGAGATAAATCAGATGGGTGGCTAACTTAGGTTCCCGGTCAGTATGTGGGGACATAAAACAGTTCTCAATATATTGATTTAAAATGATCTCAATTTTACCATTGACAAGTTTGCATTTGGTTATACGTTCTATATTCTCTCTGTATTGATTCGATTTAATATATTCAATAAAATTTAACCAACATTTATTTAATTCAATGGATGTCGGAGAAGTTTCAAACTCGCTGTAAATTTTCAGTTGCTTGCATAAATAAGTCTTATCAGAGCCACTTTTTCTTTCTGACATTTGTAAATGTTTTTCAGGAAAATTGTCTATAAGGTTATTAATAACAGAAGTTGATAGTATGTTATCACTTAAACTCCACGGCCAGGGAGTACCCGTTTTAAAATCAGAGAAATTCATCATGATAGTCAATTTAATTTGTAGTTATTAGCTAATGATAAATTAGAATCCAGGAAGTACTGATGGGGGATTGAATTTATTCGATAGTTTCCACGTTGGCATTCAGCATTCGTAAATTAGCCAGCATATTGCTATAACCACGTTCTAAGTGGCTTGCTCCCTTAATCGTTGTTTCACCGCCTCTAATTAATGAAGCAATTAACAGGACCGCGGCGGCTCTTAAGTCAGTGGAGAAAACTTCGGTTTGATTATCGTGTAACACGCTGGGAAATATCGATATGCGGTTAGCGCGTTTTTCTATATTAGCACCTAATTTTTTTAATTCAGGAACATAGGCAAAACGCTCTGTCCAGACCTTTTCTTCTATGCATGAATGACCATCAGCATAACACATTAAAAGTGCAAAAAATGGTTGGTGGTCGCTATAAATGCCGTGGCTTTTGACGATAATGTTACTTTTATATAATTGCTGGACCTCTCGGATAAAGACTTTATCTTTATTGAAATTTACATCAATACCCATCTCCTTGAACAGTGTTATTTCAGCACAAAGTCCCGCTTGAACTTTCTCAATTTTTTTGCATTCTAATTGAATGAAAACTTTAGCCAAAACAGACAAAGTAAGATAGGTAACGATTTCTGAGACATCGGATACAAGCGTCATTTCGATAATACGCGTAGTATTCTCAACAGAATCAACAGTACCACGTCCAATGATTATTTCTTTGGAGGTTCCAGATACCTGATAACCCGCTGTCGATAAGAAATCCAGTAATTCGGTAACATCTGGTTTCATATAGGGATTCCGAATCACGGTTTGACCGTTAGTGACAAACATTGCCGCTAAAATTGCCGTTTTAGTCGCTCCAGAGACCAAAGGGCCTGTCAGTTCATCGGCAACATCCGAATAGTCCATGATATCTATTGAACAAGCACTAAATCCGTTAGCGTAGCCGGTCATCATTTCACCAACAGCCGAGAAGGTAGCACCAAAGCGTGTTAACACACTTAACATATGTTCAATTGGTCTGGAACCACCCTGACCTATTGTACATCCACCAAAAGATTGATAAGTAACCTGACCTAATTTTCCCAGTAATACAGGAATCAAATAAATAGAACCGTGGATTTTATCTGCCATGAAAGGGGGAATAAGCGGTGTGTTTAACTGAGTACACATGATTTCTAGACAATCATTTTTATGGAAGCAAGTGCCGCCAAGCTCATTGATAATTTGGCTAATGATAATGGTATCCAAAACGTGGGGAACATTACGGATAATGACTTTGTTATTTAGAGCTACAGAAGCAGCCATAACTAACGTTACTGCATGTTTAAAGCCACTAACTTTGATATTTCCCCCCGTCAGTGGGCTAGGTGTTACCTTTAATGATTTCATAAGTGAAGTATATTTTTCTTATAACTTTGTTATTTTTATGATAAGCCGTAATATTAATATGATAATAATGATTAAGGTTGAGGTCATTAAATTAGAATTAGAAGTAATATTATTACTTCGCCGACTTATTTATTGATGTTTTATTATTTATTTCAGAGTCTTTCCGATATTCGAAACCATGAAAAAGGCGATAATATTCAATTTCATCAATATCGTTATAGTTACGGTTTGCAAACAGTTGTCGATTAAATAGAGATACATCAAAAAGTTGCATGTCATCTGTAATTTCCTCATAAGAGGTGTAAATAGTTGGTCGATAACGAGCATTATTCTCATGTATATATTTAATTGTGTTTTTTAACCCCTCGATTGAATCGCCAGGCATACCCATCATGATGAAGCAATTAAGTTCAATATTATTTTCCTGACAAATTTTTGAAATATTTCCGAGTTTATTGTACGCATCAATTTTTATTTTTGGTAAATTATTTTTGGCAACGTTACTTTCAATGGTTTCTACGCCTAAACTTATCCTGATGCAATGAGCGCGAGCCATAGTTTTTATCAATCGTTCATTAAGGAAGGATAAGGTGGTGACACATTTCCATGGTATTGACATTTTCCTTTCTTCTATCTGTTTGCAAAGTTCAATAACCCATTGTTTATTCAGTGTAAAAGTAGGAGCATAAAACGTCACATAGTCAAAGGGCTGTCTGGAAAAGGCATCCTGAATATAATTTAAAGTGCAATCTACCGTTACACGTCGGTCCTTATTTCCTTGCATTGCGGGTACATCACAATATTGACAACCAACACTACATCCTCTGGCTACAGGTACGACTAGCTCACGGCGTTGGGGAATGCCACAAAATTTATTAAAATCATTAAGATACATTTTATCATAATGAATATAAGGAATTTCTTCGACGTTAGGAAAAACCCACTGTGTGGGATCAAGCATTCGCCCATCACCCGTTTTATGGTAAATACCTAGTTCCTGGACAAGAAAACCCGATGCGGTAATCCCGTTTTTCAATCCTAGAATGTAGTCTAATATTGCAGCCTCATAGTCTCCAGAATAATGAATTGCATCAAACCAAAATTGTCTAAAAATAAATGGATTTTGTTTACTCAAACGGCCAAATGTCACCAACTTGCTTTTGGGGGATAATTTTTTGCAGTAATGTACAAATCTTTGGAATGTATCTATGCCATCAAAATCATTCATCGCTATAATAATATCGAACTCGTTATTAATTAATAGCTCACATATATTCTTCCAGTGTACATTTAATGCCGACGCATCTAGACATTGAACATCGATATCCGGTAAGTTCTTCCGTATAAAAGAGGAAACTTGAAAAATAGGTAGATGGTGACCAGCATTAAAATAGCTTGGTATATAAGGAGGAATTATGATTAATATGTTCATAAGAATATTGGTTATTAACAGTCTAGTATTGAAAAGCACTCATCTATACCCTTCATCTTTCAAGCTGCTGCTTTGTTG
The DNA here is from genome assembly GCF_020387775.1 of Photorhabdus antumapuensis. NCBI lineage: Bacteria > Pseudomonadati > Pseudomonadota > Gammaproteobacteria > Enterobacterales > Morganellaceae > Photorhabdus > Photorhabdus antumapuensis. The sequence goes on along the minus strand of NZ_JAHZMK010000032.1, from coordinate 31,243 downwards.
GCTGCGTTCACTCACCCCGGTCACATAGTTCGCTATGCTCCCGGGGATTCGCTCCCTTGCCGTCGCGATGTATCTTGAAATCCATTGGGTATATTAATGAATGCCGTTTTGTATGAAAGCTAAAGTAGAGGAAGAGCTTACGTCATCAATTATGTTCTAAATTATACATAAGTTGTTTTATCGCCATAGAGGCATAACAATGAAGAGAGATAAAAAGCAATTTTACGATTATCAATTGGTGAGAAAAAATTTCCCTAATCAACAAGTGGATTATTAATGATATTATCACTGTCAGAAATTTTATTTATTAATTCAACAGCTGTTATATAATTTTCTTTTTCATTAGCCTCGCCGAATCCATGAGTGACTATTGATCACCAGGAATGTTGCGTGTCATAATAATTAATAAAGATAAAATTTATATTTTTTTATTAACAAGAGTCGTTCGTAAATACTCTTATTAATATCACGGATGATACTGTTCAGTTTTTTTATTTCTAACTTTCTTCGCGAGATGACGGTAATTCAACACGTTAATGTGAGCCTGTGTAGGGCTGTATTTATGGAGATCCTGATTTCTCTGCAACTCACACTAATGGTTGACGGGCTTCGCTTGAGTGATTTCGTAATGAAAAGCGGTGAGAAAATTTTTTCAGCAGAAGAAAACAAGAATGCTACCGCCCTTGAGTCAAGGTCTTAAATCCTGAAACAACCATTTGGGATATCAATGCTTATTGATTATACCCGTTATCTTTCAAGCTGCTGCTTTGTTGGCTACTTTCACTCACCCCAGTCACATAGTTATCTATGCTCCTGGGGATTCGTTCACTTGCCGCCTCGCTGCAACTCGAAATCTATTAGGTATAAACTACAAATTGCGAAAAATAACTTAATCAGTCTATTGGTTTTGATGACAAAAGAAATTGTCGCCGATTTTGCTAGTAAAATTGGGGCAACATTTGGCGTCGTCAGAAACTAAAAGCGCTGATTATTCATTTTTAGGCTTTTTATATTGAGACTTATTGCCATGTTTAATTACTTATTTATTTTCAATGGATCAAGTTATTGGGTTATTTTTCATCTGGTCATGTCGATAAATTTCTATAATATCGATAATTTTACTTTTTTATTCCTTTGACATTTTTGGGATGGAATGAATTGATTCCATAAAGGCTTTAAACTTGTTTAAGCTATTATCATATAAATTGGTAACAATACAGGGCAAGAGCATGAATGTTCATTTCTTGCCCAATGCCTGAAAACCTGCAATTAAAACTTTATCCAAATACTCGCTGCTCATATTGGCCATGTTTGCTTTGCGTCGCATGCTGGCTTTTACACTGGTTTCTGCACGTAGCATATTAAGCGAGAAGTGCCGCATACCCGCTAATATCTCGGCTGCATTGCCGCGACGAATGGCACACGCATCTTCATTCATTGATACATCAAGCACCCAATGGACGCGATTTTCAATACCCCAATGACCCCGGACCGCCTCCCTAAAACGGTCTGATTCAAGTTCGGCAGAGCTGATATAATAATGATAATCCAGTGATTCTTTTTTTCTCGCTTTATCAAGGCGATATCGTATTGCTACTCCAATGCTTTTTAAGCCTTTCCATTCCGGAAATTGCGAGGCAAGTTCTCCCGCCGGTAATACATGATATTCACGTAATTCAATTCGCCCATGCCCTTGTTCTATACAGACATTTTCTGATTTTCTGACGACTGTGACTTGCGCTGACAGTGTTTGTTTAACCGTGCGATGTAACACTGCCTGATTATTTTTTACGGCCAGCAGATAATCACCGCCCTGGGCGATAATTTAATAAGTAATTTTAATTATTTTAAATAAATAAAATTGATACCCCTTCAAAGCAAGGCAGTAGAACTAATGTATGCACACTTTTTAACTCAAGTATATGTGCATCTTGAACTAAGATAGTGCCTCCATATGACATCAGAATTATTGATTATCCTTGATAACTGGTTAATAAATGTCTGACTTATTGCTGGAATATTCGCGTGTTTGTTATTTACTTCAAATAATCTATTGTATATATAAACATAATTTAAATTATTTGCATGAGTTTTATTAATATAGTGCAATAAATTTAATGTGAATCACAATTTAATTGTATTTATAAATTATTGATGACAAATTTATGTGATGTGAGTCACTTTTTTATCCGGCCATAGGATGAATGCCTTGAAGCTTAAAGGTCGATGGATCACGGTACTCAGCTGTTTGGCTTACTGAACGGGAGACGTCGGTTGCATTTGCTGCGCTTATCTGTGGAAGAATGGTACTGTCAGGTTGTACAATGGCGTTTATTGGACAGAAATCTTCTACTGAGTTTTTAGTGGGAAAGATACCATCCTGTATATCAAAACATTAAGTACCTCCTAACAGTTACCGGTTGAAAATAATATGATTTCTAATGTTACAGAAGCGCTGTCTAATTTTACCCGTCGTTATGTTGATTTGTGGCAACAGGAAACTGGAGCCCCACCTGTCAGCCGTGAACTTTATGGTGTACCATCACCTTGTATTACCCAAACTGGTGACAACGAGGTTTATTGGCTTCCTCAGCCTTTTCCTTTAAAAAATAAGCTGAATAGCGTCGAAGTTGCACTGGATATTCAATTACAACCGGCAATTCATGATTTTTATACGTCGCAATTGGCCGGTGATATGACGGTAACGTTTGAAGGTCAACGGTTTAGTTTAATTCAGGTTTGGAGTGAGGATGACTTTATCCGTTTACAGGAAAACCTGATAGGACATTTAGTGACGCAGAAACGGTTGAAACTGTCGCCAACGGCGTTTATTGCGACGATGGAATTAGATGATATGGGTATCATTTCTCTGTGTAATTTGACCGGTGAAGTGATCTTGGAACAATTTGGTAGCCACAAACGAACGCGGTTATTTACCGATTTAATTGGGTTTCTTGGTGCAATTGAACCTGTCTCTATTTGTTAGGCCCGGATTTTTAACGCTATATTTGTGAGATATCTCTTACACTTCATGTAAGAGATATCATGGTTTACTTTTGTGAGTTTCACATTAGTTTATTATTTTCATTTTATTTCAATAGGCTATAAATAATCACAGATTTTATTCCCTGTCCTCACTTACTGGTTCCATTATGTGTAGCTTGTTTCATCGAACGAATTAATTCATTCTGTCCTCAGCAGGAAAGGAATCATTGCGCACAATTTCTCAAGGACAGATGAGTGATGATGGTCAGGATGACATAATGCATAACAGGATCGTATGCAACATAAATAAAATGATGGGTAACGGATAACCAACTAGGGACAATTTGTCAAGGAGTGAGCAGGGAGCATATTATTAGCGGGACTGCTATAAAATCAACTTAAGGGGAGCGCTTGTTCGCTCCCTTCTCTTATTTGGTGGAGCAAGCAAATTTTCAGCTTAAGGGGTATCGATGGTATTCTTGCGAACTTGGTCGTGTTGAGTAAAAACTGAGTCAGGCTGAAAATATGAGTACTGCAAAACAAATTCTGCATAAATTACAGTTAATTGAAGAAGCCATGAGGGAAATTGACCTGTGGCAGGGTCATCCGCCTAAAGCGGAAGCTTTCGAAAGTGTTGAGCCATTCTCCATTGATACGATGTTAGCTGAAGAGTGGTTGCAGTGGGTATTGATTCCGAGAATGTATGCATTGTTGGAGCAGGGATTGGCGTTGCCTACGGCATTTGCTATCGCGCCTTACTTTGAGGAGTTTTATAAAGAAGATACTACTGGGCGTTACCAGCAACTGCTTGAACATCTTCGTTCGTTGGATTGTTTATTTATTCAGGATAATGCCTGATATGTTGGAAGTATTATATCAGGATGATCATATTGTGGCAGTCAATAAGCCTGCGGGGTGGTTAGTTCATCGTAGTTGGTTGGCGCGTCATGAAACTGTCTTTGTTATGCAGACATTGCGTGATCAGATTGGTCAGCATGTTTTCCCTGTACACCGTCTGGATAGACCAACGTCAGGTGTATTGCTGATGGCACTTTCCAGTGATGTTGCCCGTCAGCTTTCCCAACAGTTTGAACATCATCAGTTACAAAAAACTTATCATGCCGTTGTGCGTGGTTATGTGTTGGAATCGGCTATTATTGATTACGCTCTGGTTGAGGAGCTGGATAAGATCGCGGATAAATTTGCAGAGGGTGATAAAGAAGCTCAGCCTTGTGTAACTTATTACCGATCATTGGCAACAGTAGAGTGTCCGGTGGAAATAGGCCGTTATCCTACATCACGTTTTAGTTTGTTGGAATTGACACCGAAAACAGGTCGGAAACATCAATTGAGACGGCATATGGCACATATTCGTCATCCAATTATTGGTGATACGACACATGGTGATTTACGGCAAAACAGAGGGGTTGCCGCTCATTATCAAACCAATCGGTTGATGCTTCATGCTAGTCATCTTGAATTAGATCATCCCGTTACGGGGGAGAAATTATCGCTTACGGCAAAATGGGATGCGTCATGGCAGTATTTGATACAACAATTTGGTTGGCAAGGTATTATCCCTGATTTGGAATATAATGAAGTGAGTAAGGTGGAAAATTTCATCGATTAAGATATCTTCAAAGAATACCCGTTGCCTTTATCTCTTAACTGAGGTAATTAAGAGATAAAGGCAATGTTTAGATATTATTAATAAAGATTGTCAATGTATAAGTTTATTAGTTTTTACTGGTTAATGTTATTGTTTTTTTGAATTTATTCTTGAAAGAAAAATAGTCGATATAACTATTGAAGAAATTAATAATATTGTAAATCCGGCAATAATTTCTTCAATGCCAACACCTAAATAAATAGTATAAGAAAGAATGATCATGGTAATAAATACATAAGTTCCTGATTGCATACCCAAAGTATAAAGAGAGTTTTTTGAATATAACCCCAGATAAGAGAAAAATTGTATTAGCTAAAAATACCATAATTGTGAATAGTAAATAGAGTATGCCAGAATTTATCATAATGCCAAGTAAACAGAATCCGAGAGAAAATAATTGAATGATATTACCTACCATGATTCTTCTGGTTAAAAGTACAGATTTAATGACTTTAATGATGCCAATTGCACAGGGGAACCATATAATCAGTAGTATGATATACATTTGAATCATACCAATATGTTCAAAATATTGTGTTCGCATTGCTGGCATAATCATTAAGGAGAGGAAAAAGCAAACATTGATGATAACCAAACTTGAAAAGGAAAAGAAAACAACTAATTTATTGGCTGTTTTTACATAATCCTTAATATCGTATTTTTGTTTTTTTACGTTATTATTTTTAAAGCCAGTAAAATAGATAATTGAAGTAATAGAGTAAATAAAAGCAGCAAAAAAATCTGCTGATGTACGAGAGTTTAAACCGAAGAAAGAGAAAGTGACTGGGATTAGAAATGGCAGGCTTAATAACGCCAGGCTTAAGATAGAAAAATCTTTATTTGTCTTCTTTTCATTTCCTTCGGTTATAAGAATATTTCTTCCCATTATGACAATAAATCCACTTATTACTCCCCATAATATTCTATGCAGAGTATTCAACCAAACTGGAATAAGAGTTATTTCTATTGAAAAGAGAATGCAGTTTATAGTTGCTAATAATAAGAAGAATCCAAGAATATTTCTTTTAAAAAAAGCAATATTCATTTTTCGAATAAAAAAGGATATGGTCATACATCCCAGAGATAACCCCAATAAATAGGAAAAAACAGGAATGTAGGCATTTAAAATCATACCGCCATCTTTAAGTACAGCATCTACCCAAGTCATCAGACCCGATGAGCCGGTAATGTTTGCGGCACTTAATAGTATACTCAGCACAACAGCTCTATTGTTAAACATAGTGATGGTTTTCCTTTATTCAGTGCTTGTTTGTACCATTCTATTAATCTCATAATACTATTGTTGATCTTGAAGAAAAGGATATGGTCATTTTTCATATTAATATCAATATCATCAACTAAAGTTGTTTAAAAAAGTGATTTTAACACTGAATTATTATTGGTTAAATAACTTGATTTAAGATGATGTCACTTCTATTACTTTATCTTGGTTGTCACAGAAAATGATGTTTTTGATGATTACCTGTTGCCATTATTATGTAGAATAACCACAATCATTGAACATTACATATATCTGTCATTAGCTTAACGGATATATGATGAGTCATTAGTGCTGATAGGATATTTTTTACATGACAGAGTGAACTTAATAGTAGCAATATTTGATTTGATACGACGACTTAGCTGGTAAAGGTAATTATCCCTGATTTGGGAAGGGTTGAGTTTTCTGCTGTTGCCAGCGAGGATAACTAATAATTCCTTTGAAGAGATAATAAATTATGGCAAAGATAGGTATTTTTGTTGGTACTGTTTACGGTAATGCCCTGGCAGTTGCAGAAGAAGCACAGCAAATCCTTGAACAACAAGGTCATGAGATAGAAGTATTTGAAGAAGGGGAATTGGAACAGTGGCAGTCCTATCTTGATCACGTGATTTTAGTTATCACTTCAACGACTGGGCAGGGGGATTTGCCCGATAATATTCAGCCACTTTATTGTGCTTTACGAGATGAATTAGGTTATCAGCCGGAATTACGCTATGGCGTGATCGCTTTGGGTGATAGCAGTTACGAGAATTTTTGTGGTGGTGGTCGCACTTTTGATGAGTTGCTACAAGAGCAAGGGGCAATAAGAATTGGTGAAGTTTTGATGGTGGATGCGGTGGAAGAAGCAGAACCGGAAGTTTTTGCTCAGCCTTGGATCAGGCAATGGGGAGAATTAATTGAATAATCACAATACACCGCTTATACCAAATAGGGTATAAGCGGTGTAATTAATAGAACCGTTTTATTTACGGGTTAGCTTTTCCAGATCGGCTTCAATCTCGGCAATCTTGTTGGCAACAACGTGTTCAAGATGACGCAAGTCATCGAGGATTTTGTGTTTCAAATCGACTTCGGCCTGATCTCGTTTGCAAATTTGATCTAGCTCTTCAATCACATAACGTAGGTTAGTGTTGATTTCATTGATCTCTTTGTATCCTTGCTCTGTATTGTTTGCAGTTACAGTTTTGCGTTGGCGCGGATATTTGAATTTCGCGCTTTTAGCAAAGAATTCACCTTTATCTTTGCGAAAATAGATTTTCAGAATATCGTTGTTAGCTTCTTGACGCAGACTATAGCGGTCAATTTCTTCGGGATATGTGATCCCCAGACTCTTTAAGTTATCGTACATGGCACCACCTTAAGGGTATTTTCCCAGTAGGTTATTCTATGCGTCATTTTGAATGTGGGTCGTGCTCAAACGCCTTATGTACGCTGTGTCTGTTCCAGGTTGTGCACGTTGCCCGCGTTCAAACTGCCTATATTAATAACACTGACTGAGGTCGGTAATGATGATAAAAAGCAAAAAAATAGCGGATTTATTATCCGCTATTTTGAAGTTTAATCTATCGCTCTTAAGAGTTCATTAATGCTCACTTTTGCCCGTGTTTTAGCATCCACTTTTTTTACAATGACAGCGCAATACAGGCTGTAGCTGCCATCTTTCGATGGGAGGTTGCCAGAGACAACAACAGAGCCGGCAGGGACTCGGCCATAATGGATTTCGCCTGTTTCACGATCATAGATTTTGGTGCTTTGACCGATGTAGACGCCCATTGAAATCACAGAACCTTCTTCGACAATGACACCTTCTACAATTTCAGAACGGGCGCCAATAAAGCAGTTGTCTTCAATGATGGTTGGGTTGGCTTGCAATGGCTCCAGCACGCCCCCGATACCGACGCCGCCGGATAAATGGACGTTTTTACCAATTTGGGCACAGGAGCCGACAGTTGTCCAGGTATCTACCATTGTTCCTTCATCAACATAAGCGCCGATGTTGACATACGAAGGCATCAGTACACAGTTACGGGCGATAAAGGCTCCCTGCCGCGCTGCCGCAGGAGGAACCACGCGGAAACCCTCTTTTTCAAATCTCGCTTGATCGTAATCAGCGAATTTCATCGGGACTTTATCGAAATAACGGCTTTCGGTACCATCAATGATCTGATTTTCATTGATACGGAAAGAGAGCAGTACCGCCATTTTCAGCCATTGATGCGTGACCCACTGACCGTCAATTTTCTCTGCAACACGCAGTTTTCCACTATCCAACAGATTGATGACTTGAGTAACAGCATCACGTGTTTCATGGTTAACTGTTGCTGGAGTAAGCGTTGCGCGGTTTTCAAAAGCATTTTCGATAATGGATTGTAATTGCTGCATTGCATCGGTTCCTTGGTTATCGTCCGAATCATAGGCTTATATTCAGTTATATTTTATCCTTTGGATTTAGGGTTGCTGTCAACCTTTCTGACAATTCTTCTCTGACTTTTTTATTTAATGCTTTGTGATCCTTATCCGCCAGAACAAAAAAGTCTTCGACACGTTCACCGATCGTGGTGATATGAGCACCATGTAGTGAAACCCCCATTTCGGCGAAAATATTACCGACTCTTGCCAGTAACCCCGGCTGATCTAGGGCAAATAGTTCCATATAGGTTCGTCGTTCGTTATGGGTAGGCAGGAAGGTCACTTTTGTTGGGACGTTGAAGTGGCGCAGTTTGGTTGGTAATTTTCGTGTTTTCGGTGTTTTGGTATGAGGGTCCAGAACGACTTGTAAAAGTGCGTTACGTATTATTTCGTGGCGATCCGATGCTAAAGGATGACCGTTGGGTTCCAGTACTAAGAACGTGTCCATTGTCATACCATCACGATTGGTAAAGATTTGAGCATTATGAACACTCAGGTTACGTCTATCCAGTTCACCGACAACCGCCGCAAACAGGGAGGGACGATCTAAGCTCCAGATAAAAATTTCTGTACCGCCGCGGGTTGGCTTGGTACTTATCAGTATCAGGGACTCTTGAGAATCATGTTGCACTAGATGACGGGCGTGCCAAGCGAGTTGTCTTGGTGTATGGCGAAGGAAATAATCTGCATGACAACGACTCCAGAGCTGATGAAGTTTCTGTTCGTTAATATTATCTTGGCGCAACAGAGCAAGTGCCTGAAAACGGTTATGACGGATGCGTTCCCGAAAATCTGGCGTATTTCCCTGGCGTAATTGATTCTCTGTAGAGAAATAGAGCTCCCGTAACAAGCTCTGCTTCCAACTATTCCATAGGTTGATATTGGTTGCACAGATATCAGCGACTGTCAGGCAGATCAGGTAGCGTAACCGGGTTTCATTGAGGATTTGATGGGAAAATTGCTTGATGATTTCCGGGTCCTGAATATCTCTCCGTTGAGCTGTAACTGACATTAACAGATGATGACGAACCAGCCAGGCTACCAAATCAGCTTCTCGTGAGTTAAGCCCATGTTGCAGTGAAAACGCTAGCGCATCGTCAGCGCCAAGTTCGGAATGGTCGCCAGTACGCCCTTTGGCGATATCATGAAATAGTGCAGCAAGGCATAGAAGCTCAGGTTGAGGCAGACGAGGGTATAGCTCAACACAGAGTGGATGGGCCGGACGATTATTCTCATCGGCAAAACTTTCCAGTTTTCTCAGTACGCGGATAGTATGTTCATCGACGGTATAAGCGTGAAACAGATCAAACTGCATCTGACCGACAATATTGCCCCAAAGTGGTGTATAAGCGCCAAGAACACTGTGACGATGCATGGGCACAAATGCGCTTTCAACCGCCCTTGGGTGACGTAGGATGTCCATAAAGATTTGGCGAGCTTCCGGTAATTCACACAACGGCTGAGACAGGTTGCGGCGTGCATAACGGAGGTGGCGTAACGTAGTAGAATAAATACCTTGAACTTCTTCATGTTCCGCCATGCGATAAAACATTCGCATAATAGCTGCGGGTTCTTTGATAAACAGGGTTTCATCGATTAGATCAATAAGTTGCCCCCGTAGCTGGAATTCACTATCCAATGGACGGGATTTTTCATTGGTTTCCAATGCCAGAATGGCTTCATCAAACAGTTGCAGTAGCATATTGTTGAGTTCGCTGACGCGGCGTGTCATCCGGTAGAAATCTTTCATCATTCGTTCTACCGGTTGATTACGTTCTCCTTGATAGCCTAGTAATTGAGCAATGCTGAACTGGCGATCAAATAACAGGCGATTATCATAACGATTGACGATCAGATGAAGAGCAAAGCGGATACGCCAGAGGAAACTTTGGCATTCATTTAATTCATTACGTTCTTCTGCTGTCAGGAAACCAAAGTCGACCATTTCATCTATGGAGGTTGCACCAAAATGGCGACGGGCAACCCACAGTAAGGTATGAATGTCTCGCAATCCTCCGGGGCTGCTTTTGATATCAGGTTCCAGGTTATAACTGGTACTGTGATAGCGCTGATGGCGTTCGTGTTGTTCGACAATTTTGGCATCAAAGAATTCAGTGGAAGGCCAAAAACCATCACTGAAAGTATGTCGTTGTAATCGAAGAAAAATGGATGGATCGCCACAAATTAACCGTGATTCGATTAAATTCGTCGCAATAGTCAGATCTGATAGCCCTTCCAGCAAACACTCTTCAAGTGTGCGAACACTGTGGCCGACTTCCAGCCGGATATCCCATAGTAAAGTGATAAATTGCCCAACATTCTGAGCTTGAGGCGGTGTGAGTGGTTGTTCACTGAGTATCAATACGTCGATATCAGATAGCGGATGCAGTTCCCGCCGCCCGTATCCGCCGACGGCAATCAATGAAAGCGATGGAATTTTATCAAATCCATAGGCATACCATAATCTTTGTAACAACTGGTCTATGTAATCACTGCGTGCGGAAATCAAGGCTTCTGCGGAAATACCCGCTTTAAATGCATGTTCCAGCCAAAACTGAAATTCTTCGAGGTGCTGTTTCAACACGGGATAGCGAAGCTCTTCACCAGAAAAATCAGCGGGAGAAAGTGGCGGGATAGGGGCTTGAATTGTGGCGATATCTGCTGACATAAGTATAAACCTATGAGAAAGGCGAATCATAACGGCCAGATTACTGAGAAAGTAGGGTGTTAAACAAGGGGATATTGCAGATGAAGAGATTGGAAGCCTTGTGTGTAATTTCATCAAGGCTTCGCTGTTTGCTATTTAATTATTCATTAATTAACCTCATTTTAACCTACCTTTAGAAACAGTTTTAATGCAAATCTCTCTCTTTACGTAAAAGTATACCTTTATGGATAACAATCACACCTATCCGCTATAGCCATACCACAACAGGCTCCAGTTCAGGCGAATCAATATCGAGTTGACGCAATTGGCGATTAACCTTTGGGCGGTTAAATCTGACGGCATCCAGCGCATCAATCAATGGACGAATATCCCTCACCGTGGCCGTTTCATCGGCATGAATGATAGCTTTCAGTAACGCCAGTGTTTTCTCACATTCATCAGCCAAGATTGCTCCGGGCATTCTATTTCCGGCCAGACAAAAAGGTGATTTCAGGCGAGAATTATCGATAATAGTTTCAATACGGATGTCGTGAAGCCAGTTCTCGAAAAAGTTGTATTCATAAGTGAAACGATCACCGGTATCAAATTCAAAAGTATCAAGCGTGGTTCTGCAAGGATTATCCGAAAACGCCATACCGCCAGAATAAGAAATACCGTAATCTTTGCCATAAATATGGAATTGGTGAAGGTGGTCGTCATGCCATCCTTGAGCAATCTGAAGGATATAGTGAAAAGCCGCTAAAGACGTTGCACTTGATAGCCTGAATCGCCGCCAGACCATAGGGCTGACACCGCGAAGCGCCACTTTAACGATATAGGCTTTCATGGTGAGCTGCCTGCTAAAAACCTGACAATTCGCTCATCATATCACCAGTTTAACGGAGTGCCCCAAGGTAATGAGATGGTTCCCCTCACTCTAACGGCAGTATATTAGCGGAGGATTTAGCCCAAAATGGGGTGACTTTTATCACGAAAAAGCGCCGTAATATGAAAGCACAGGTGCTGGAAGAGTGGGATAGAATAATGTTATTAAAGCGTTTTATCATCAAAACCATTAATGGCCAATTGAAACACATTTCTCAAATAGAGCATTCTCGCCACCGAAGTATAAAAGGGTTTCTGTTAACCGTTTTATGTGGATTGATTGCTTACTGCGTTAAAGAAAAGAAACCGTCACTGAAAATTTTCTACTCAGAAGACGATTTCCCAGTGACGGCTTAAACGGAATTCGGGTTAATCAGGAACTTTTTTAAAACCGAAGAATCCACAAATATTTATCAAACACATTAACCAAGCATAAAATATTAACGACCACGGGTTATCGTTGCCAAAAACAAGGACCATTCCCGTTCCAATGCCGCTAACCACCAGACCTTGGACTCCGAAATACAGCGCAACCGCCGTACCCGCCATATCATCAAATTCTCTAAGGGCACCGTTGGCGGTGATTGAAACGAGCATGACGATACCTATAGCTATTACCCACATCGGCACCACGAATGTAGCAAACTGTGGTTCACCCAGTACGGAGCAGACTGCCAGAATCCCCGAGCCTAGCGCTATTAGCGTAGTACCTCGAACAAAGCATCCCTGTATTCCCCAGCGCCCTACGAACCAGCCCGAGAATCGAGCGGTAATTATCATTATCACCGCAACTGTGGAGAACGCAAAACTGAACCCTAATTGAGAAAAGCCTGCCCCCTCGATCAGCACGCGAGGAGCAATGGAAAAGAAAACAAAAAAAGACCCCATGGCCGTGCTGAAGCCAAGGGTATAAACCCAAAACGAACTACTTGCCAATATAGAAGCGAATGTAGACTCCGAGGCCTTAATGGAACACCATCGCGTCTCATGCCATTTTGGCCAAGCACGAAGGAGTGATAGCAAGCCCGCTAGACCTAGCATATAAAAAATCGAGCGCCATCCCCAATTGACTGCAAGGGCCGCGCCTATAATTGGCCCGATCGCAGGAACAAAGGCAAGAATCGAACTAAGCAACCCATAAATAGTGCTACTTTCGGGCCTATTTCCATATACATCTCGGATAGTCGAAAACACCCCAACAAGCGCGGCGGAAGCACCCAAAGCCTGGATAACCCTAAGAGCTAAAAATAAGTCACCACGATTCACCATTGCAATGCAGAACGACGTCATGGTAAACGCAGCGGCTCCGCCAAGCACCACGGGCCTCCTACCGATACGATCAGATAATGGCCCAAAGATCAATTGCCCGAGCCCGAGGATGAGAATGTATAAACTCAAGCTAAGCTGAACCACTAAGGTGGATGTATTCAGAGCCGCGGGCATATGAGGCACCACAGGCAAATATACATCCATAGCAAGTGAAGCTAACAAATCAAATGGAACCATCAGCGCAAGCGCTGCCGGCAAGGAGTATCCCCAAGGGTGAATATTTTGATTAGACATAACATCAATCCACTAGTATTAATATTAAATAGCGGTCACTGACTCATAAATAAATATTAAGAGATCGCCGCAACCGCTCCACAAGCCGTTGCGGCGTAATTTTCTGTCTGCGGACCTGATCCCATGTTAGCCTTCTCGAAAGTCATATCGTGTGCAGGTTGGTAAGCGTGTGATCAAATAAAAATTGATACTACACTCTGCGAAAATGTCAAGTAAATCCCCCAGCCTCAAAAATCTTGGGCAGTAGGGCGGACAACTATTTCATTGACATCTACATCAGAAGGCTGCTCGATCGCAAAGCAAACCGCGCGCGCAACAGAGTCTGCAGAGATCGCACCCCGATAGAACTCTCTTAGAGCAGAAGCGCTAGAAGGGTGAGTCGTTCCTAGTGGCAACTCGCTCTGAATCATGCCTGGGCAGATCGTAGTCGTGCGTATCAGATTTCCGACCTCTTGGCGCAGCCCCTCTGAGATGGAACGTACTGCATACTTCGTCGCGCTATAGACTGTTCCGCCGGGGCTAAAAACTTTCATCCCCGCAACAGAACACATATTTATAAAATGTCCTTCTCCTTGATCACGGAAAATAGGCAGTGCTGCTGCCACACCGTACAGCAAACCCTTAACATTAATATCTATCATACGTTCCCATTCTTCCACCCTGAGCTCTTCTAACGGCGCGACAGCCATTAGACCCGCATTGTTCACCATCACATCAACCCGTCCAAACCGCTGTTTTGCGTAAATCAGCAAGTCCTTAACCTGAGGTAACTGGGTTACGTCGGTGGATTTATATGCGACATCGCCTCCGCTGGAATCAATTTCAGCTGCGACTATTTCTAACTTATCCATTCGCCGAGCACCAAGAACGACATGAGCCCCCTTGGATGCGAGATGCCGCGCTATTTCTGCCCCCAAACCACTGGACGCACCGGTAATTACTACCACACGGCCTTGTATATCCATTTCACTCATGATCGATCCTCTAGAATATCTAGGACAAAAGGTCCCCATAGCAGGAGATTAAAATTACGACAACAGCTGTGAGTTCGCTCGCAGCATATCAGTCCATCACCCGACGTCTAAAGACGCTATTGCTTTGATCAGCCCTTTTTTTTCCGAGGACGCAGCGCCCCGAAACATTCGATATGTATAAAACAGCTCTTTAAACCCGACGGATTTTAACCATCCAATCTCATCGAGCGAAAATTCCGGGATATCGATCGTAAACATAGTATGCCGGGGAAACTGGTCTGCGATATGGGCTAATACGAAGAAAAACGTGCTGGTATCTCTAGCATAAATAGGACCTAGCCGAACACCGTCGGTAGATAGTCTTGCGCCAAAGACCGCGGCGATCGCACCTCCGTTCTCATATATCCAGCCACTTCGACCTGGACCCACAAACCAATTCTTTAGCAGACCTTTCCGGTTATAGCCAACGCAGCCCTCATCGAATTCAACTACTTTTGAAAGATTCAGATCGGTGACTATTGAAATAGAAGAGACGTCTCTCTTTGTGACAGAACCCTCAAGCTCACCTCTCAGTCGAAATATTCTGTACGCTTCAACATAACCCCACTTTTCATACGCCGCTTTCTGCTCTACCACACTGTCTAATCCAGAACTGGCCGTCGTATCCACTCTCCGAATCACGTGCTCCCATGTTTTTAGTCCCATCCCCTTGTTACGCATCTTCTTTGCCACCAAAAAATGGCCGACGTGGGAGTATTTCTCGCCAAACTTCACGACAGACATTGCCGACACAGCTCTATCACCTTGGTACCCCATATAGAAACCCGCAGGGTCTGCGCTGAAGTAGCAAACCTCGTCGTCGATACCTAGATCCCATTGCTCATCCCTCTGCCACTTGACGACTCGATTCCACTCCGTTAATGAGACTTTCCTAATTTTAATATCTTCAGATCCCATGAAATATGACCCTCAAAATCTGTTGCTGATTGCCTGTCACCGGTGAGCTCTCTTCGAAGGAATGACTGTAAGTGTTAGAACGGAGTGACCCTGAATGCACCATCTGCTCTCGATAACAAGCTTAGCCGGAGAGCTATACGGCCGACAAGGTGAGAACTTGATAGATATACTTCCAGCTCTACTCCAAGCTAGGACTTCGTAATTAAAAAAGTTCATGCTCATTCCATTCGGGCTGCCAATCGCCTTATACAGAGCTTCCTTTGCAGAAAAGCAGCTATAAAAAAATAACCTCGCGTCCTTCATGCTCAAGCTCCGCATGAGGTGGAGTTCATCGCCAGCAAAGACATGCGGAGCAAGGGAAAAGAAATCCTCTTCGCGAATGCTCTCTACGTCTATTCCCACAGCATCGCAATATCCGGCCTTGGCAATACAAGCCACAGATATACCTTCCGCGTGAGAGACAGAGCCAACAAAGCCGTCGGGGAATACAGGCGACTCGAACGTTCGGTGAATCGGAGGTTGGGAGATACCAAACATCTCTAGGGCAAGCCGGGCGCAAGCCCGACCAGCTCTCCTACGATACAGGCCGTATAACTTGGTTGCTAAGATATCCTCGGAGTGAGCCGAGCATAGGTCGAGCGAATGAGCTGGACCATGGGCCTGCAAAACAACCCTATCGAAGATGTCGCGGAAGTAGGTTATTTCTTCGATAATGAGCAACTCTGAACCCCTCATTTCCTTCCCCGAAATGCTGTCTCAAACCTAAGCACCAAAAACGTCGCCTAAATTAAACTTTCCTTCTGAGATAAGATCATTTACGGGGCGCCGGGTCCCCGCGGAGTTTCTATAGTCCAATAGCTCAATGACACCTTGCCCACATTTCACAGTCAGGCCTAGCTCTCCAATGTGCAGAATCTGCCCGGGAGGAGCTTCTGTCGCAGCAAACTGATCCTCCCTAACTCCCGACTTACAAATCACTAACTCTTTTCCCCTATGGGTTGACCAAGCACCTGGCTTGGGGTCGCATCCACGAACGAGGTTATGAATTTGCCTTGCCGATAATTTCCAGTCTATACGAGCTAGTTGTCTTGTGCACCAGCTCTGATACGTCGCCAGGTGAGAGTCTTGGAGGCGCCCCTTCATATCCGACAAAACTACTTTCTCCATACAATCGACCAAGGCTTTTACTCCCTCGGGCATCAGAGCACGATGGTAAAGTGAACCAGCGGAATCATCTTCAAGGATGTCGAATGACATCTGGTACAAAATTTCGCCGTCGTCTAACACGTCATTCGGTGTGAAAATCGTAAAACCAGTACTGGCCTCACCGTTTATGATTGCCCAATTTATAGCGCTGGGCCCCCTATATTTAGGCAATAACGATGGGTGATACTCAATAGTTCCCTTTATTGGTAAGCTCAAAAATGTATGGTGCGCCTTTAGCGTCACGTACGCCATCACGCCGATGTCTACCCCTAAATTGCCCAAAGAGTTGACAAATGGCTCATCAAGCGACCGCGCTCTAATGAAAGGAACGCCCATTTCAGTCGCTGCCTTTTCAGCGACGTCGTATGAACCCAAATCTCTGTTGGTGCAGATGAAGAGGACAATTTGGTGGCCTCTTCTTGCTATCAACCGGATAACCTCTGCAGCAAACTCACTTTGTCCAGACACAATAGCGCGTAGTGGACGAACCTGACCGTTTTTATGTGATTCTAAATCTTGTAGGGTCTGCACCGCCCCTAGGTCCACGTTCTGGTGAATACTAGGCATAACTAGTTCTCCGAGCGTCGAACGGGAAAATTCATCCAATTCATCATGGTCAATCGGCGCTCTGGCAGAGTTGAGCCGTACCAGCTAGGATCCCAACTAACGCTATGTAGGTGCCATGTCGGATATAGAACTAGACGGTTGAACTTAACATCGACTTGATCCGTCACCTCCCACACTTCGTTTGACTTCGTAAGGTAGCCATATGTTGGCACATTTCCATCGGTGATAAGCTGCCACACAGCGCGATAAGTTTCTTTATCGATCACCTGGCCTCTGCTCTCCGACCGCTTTGGTTTCTGCGTATCAATGCAGAACTTTGGATTGTCAAAAATTTTTTCGCATATTACGCTGTATGAATGGGTTGCCCTCAGCCTTTCGCATAACACTTCCGGCAAATCCGACACTGGCGGCGGAATCGTTTCAACGCCAGTCTCTCGATGGCGAATAAAGACCGTCCCGCCTCGTGATTGATGTGGCAGAGACAAATAGATGACAGACGCAATGAATCCGAAATAATCCACGTGCGGATTTTTAGCCCATGGAGCTTCATCAAAAGGCATCGTTATGACACCAAAACGTGTCAGCAGAAACCACGAGGACCATTGATCGGCCTGTTCGCCGGGCCGTACTGGAGGGAAATCGTAGTTTCTACAATCTAATCCAAGAACCGGCTCGAGGTACTGGGACTTAATAAATTGCTCTACGTCGGTCCTATGCAACGATGCGATGGCCTGAAGCCCCGGCCAGAGGTCGCCAAGCAATGGCTTGTCGAAATGGAGTTGAAGTGCGAATTCACGCACAGCGTCCGGATACCTTAGAAAATTATCTACGACCAGGACAGGTATATTGTCGCTGCCCACGACTTTGTGATGTATTTCCATGTCTTCAAGGCGATTCAGCTCGAGCAGGCTTTCTAGATCTAGATTCATGATCTTTGTTCCTCTATTTTTTAAAAATGTTAATGACGTCCGAAGGCAGTCATTTTCAGCCACGCGACGTCTGATGTATGTCTCTACCCAACGGGCTTGTCAGAGGCTAGGCAGACGTAGTTTTTTCCGCTTGGCTACCGACCAAGTCATCACTTATCCAATTTTGCTAGCCTAGCTGCTGGTTTTATCGCTGCCACGCCGAGCACTGCTGTAGTGATTCTCATCTTCCCGTCTCCGTCTGGAAAGTGACGGACATCAGTGAACCCTAGGCGTCGGAGCAAAACGTCAACGAACGAAACCTGACTTTCGTGATGCTCAATGCCTAGAAGGCCGCCTTCAGCCAGAAACTCTCTCGCTAGTTCACAACACCTCTTAACTGCATCTGTACCGTCGATCCCTGAAAAAATTGCATCTTTAGGGTGATGGATAGCAAACTCCGGCATGCTAGCCTGACCCAAGGGTACGAATGGGGGATTCGCTACTACGATCTGAGAGTTGGAGCAGCGTTCGTCAATAGGATCCATCGTGAAGATGTCGCAGCCAGATATGACGGCGGCGCAATGCTTCGGGACGAATGCGCGCACGTTATTGTGTAGTACAGCCCTTGCCTCTTGCCTGAACTCGACGAAGCATATTGAACTACATTTCAAGCGGCGCGAAAGACTTATTCCCAAGGGTCCGACACCAGCGCAAATATCGGTTATTCTGTGCACATCAATACGTTCCGCCCGTGAGCATATGTCCTCTATCAGAGGCAGACTTTGCTCTCTCGGGACAAAAGTATCCTTCGCGACCTGAAGCTTGGCTCCATCAAAATATGCATATTCGAGGATATAGCCGAGAGGGATGCGCTTCTCCCGGTCTGCTACTGCGTTGAGAAATCCCTCTATGTTTGGGTTCTGGCCCGTAAGGAAGTGCTGCTTGAGAAGGTCAACCTCAGCTCGCGCACTCACGATGCCGACTTCAGAAAGTCGCCATCTTGCTCGAAGACATATATCGTCCACCATTAAGTTCTCCATAGCTACTCCAACCAAAAAAGTTCCACCAGGGGCTGTTTTCTAGAAGCCTAGCGGACCGCTCAAGATAGATGCCACTAAATGGCGCGTGCGTTCCGCCCGTACGAACGAATTCCCTTCTGGAAAACAATAATTTTCCATCGAGCAAGAATATCTAATTTCGTCCCAGTTCTTTTCGAAGCCCCCCAGCACTTCCGGAAACCGTGTAATGAAGTTTGGGTCAGAAGCTTTCTCAAGCCACCTGCTGATGGGGACACGATGAACCGGATACCCGGCAGCTTCCGTTAAGTTAAATATTTCACTGAAACGATAGAATTCTGAATCTGGAATATTAATTACACGATTTTCTGAATCTGCGTGCCAACAAGCTTTCACAATATCTGCTGCCAAGAGATTCACCGGAACACCGCCAAATACTTCCAGCCCAGCAGGGTATAGCCCCAAGACCAAGCAAGCCTTGATGCATCGAATGATGAAATCGCTGTGGTTGATGTACCTGTACGTACCATGCCCTGTAATTCGACTTGGCCTCACTATAGTACCGACCAGCCCGCGGGCAAAGGCTTCCTGAGCGATGCGCTCAGCCTCCCGCTTTGTTTTCCCGTAACCACTAGCGTCGTTAGAATCCACTACGGAACGCGAGGAAACGAATAAGAATTTTTTTGGACGTCCGGTCGAGCAGTAGTCAACTAGATTCAGAGTGGCGAGGACGTTAGCCTTATAGAGTGAACCAAAATCGTAAGCTAAATTGACGTTCGCGGCGCAGTGAATTACAAGATCGACGTTGCCTATGACCGGAGTGATTTGATGGCTCTCTGTCTCTTCGAGGTCATAATATATTGAAGATACACGTTTGGCCCACTGGGAGTCCCAGTGTTCAGCCAGGCCAGGATATTCCAACAATCTGTCAACAAATTGAGACTGCGAACGATGTCGAGTTGCGCATATGATGTGCGCGCGAGTGCTAATTAGAAGCTTTTCAACCATACATTTCCCAAGGAAACCAGTACCACCCGTGATGAGGATGACTTCTGGAAAATGTACTGACGCTTCGAACGTCCGATATGAGGTTGTAGACAGTTGTATCGAGGTGAACGGCGCTTTTTTGTTATCAGGTAATGTTCCTCTGCAAACGAGATCGGCTACTTCACGTACAGTCGGATTTCCGATAAACGACTCGTAATTGATGTCAGCAGAAAAGTCTCTGTGGAGCCGATCAACTACTCGAATTGTATCCAAGGAGCTGCCACCCAAAACAAAAAAATTATCATGGCGTCCAATATTATAGACTTTAAGTATGTCTTCAAAGATGCTTGATATTATCTTCTCCAGATCACCTTCAGGAGGCACGTAGTCGCCGCGATACAGCTCGTAAGAAACACTTTCGGACAGCATTTTTCGGTTCAACTTCCCATTAACGGTCGTGGGTAGGGATTCAACCACGTACCAAGCAGATGGGAGTGCGAAGGAGGGCAATAATGTTGCTATAAATTCTCGCAATTGTTGAACGTTCGGCATTTCCTGGGATGAGTCAAACCTGATAAATACTGCTAACCTATGTCCGGAACCTTCCCTGTCAATCTTGCTCGCACACGCCTGCAGCACACTGTCATGCTTGCATAAAGCTCTCTCGATCTCACCCAGATCGATTCGACGTCCATTAATCTTGACCTGCTGATCCTTTCTTCCATGAAGAAAAAGATTTCCTTGATTGCCGATATAGCCGATGTCCCCAGTCAGATGAAATAGCTCGCCCCCTGGGGAGAGGCGTACGAAACCCTCCGCAGTAGCTGCGGCATCATCTAGATATCCAGCTGAGACGCCAACCCCTCCGATCGCCACTTCGCCTAGCTCACCAACAGGTAGCGTTTTTCGCCCTTTGTCAACGATCTCTATGCGAACCCCAGGCAACGGCTTGCCCACAGGAACAAGCTCGCCGGGCGCGAGCCGACCGGAAACGGTCGCGCAAATTGACGCCTCGGACGGGCCATATGCGTTATAGAGAACGCGCTTCTTTCCCCAGCGTTCGACAGTTCTTTCAGGGAGGGACTCTCCAACGAGCACAATTGATATCCCTGTCGGTACGTTGTCCGGATTCGCTGTCTCGAGAACCGATGGCGTTATAATCAAATGAGTAATGCACTCTTTCTCTATAAAGCCCTCCAGTTCCGTGCCTATCAAATGTCTACTTTGATGCGGAATGACTAGGGACGCCCCGCTCAGCAAGCTCAAAAGAGGCTCAGCTATCGCTGAGTCGAAGCTTAGCGATGCGGTCCAGCCCAAACGGCTTTGAGTGGTTAACTTATAGTGTTCAATGAGCCCCTGAACGATTTTCAGAAGCCCCTCATGTGGCACAGCTACGCATTTAGATATCCCCGTAGTGCCGGACGTAAACAAGATCGACGCGGCACCCCGCAGTTCAACTTCTCCGGGAAATTCTTCTTCGCAGTTATTGTTTGTGTCAACGCCACCTACATCGTCGTCCAACCGACAGCTCGGAATAATATTTACGCCTGTGCACGGGATGTCACCGAGATCGTCCGACACCAGCCATGTCGCCCGGGACTTTTCCAATTTTCGAGTTAGCTCCTCTGGTGATATATCTTCTTCAATTAACAACAGGGAAGTGGCGTGCGCCCAACTGGCCAAGATATGCGCTAGCAGACGAATGCTCTTTGGAATTTTTATCGCTGCACGCGCGCCTTGATCGATTCCGGCAGTGCGCAGGTGCTGCTTTATTTTCAGCGATACCCTGTAGAGTTCTTCATAAGTTAACGAAGAATCTAGATGTCTAACCGCCTCGGCCTTTGGAAACCGGCGGACTGTATCGGCGAATACTGCCCACAAGGAGTCTCTAATCTTTGTGGGCAGGGGTTCGGTAACTTCTACTGGCGACCTGGGATCATTTTTGTGCATGTCGAACCTCACAATGCGCGACTAGAATAATGGTGATATGCTGCTATCGGTTGTTTAGAAACGAAAGAATATCAGCGTATTTCTCGGCGTACTGATTGACTGTGCTCTCCAATTCATTCTTCCGTCCGGTCCGAGTATCCCGGCACGGAACTCATGCTCGGCGTCATCTTGAACCCACGACGAAGTTCCTCGATAGATTCTTGGATGTGACTCAGCACACGCAGCGTGGCTCGATTGTTTTTTTGAATTCCCCGGTAGATAGACGGGTCATTCTTCGCAATTCTTGCTGCAAGACACATTAACGTTTGCATTGGTGGGGCGCTACGGCAAGTAAGGAGGCTAGTTTCTCCTGGTCCGCTGGGATGTTGAAGAGGAACGCAAGTATGAGGGCATGTGGGAGTCCCTGACATAACGACATCATCTCGTCATGTTCGATGGGTGTTAATCTGAAAACGTTCATTTTTTCGCGGACAAGTATCTCTTCGATGTTCCTCCCAAGGCTTGTCGATGTATTCTCGCAAACGACCATTGGGCGACTTTCGCAATCGAGTGTTGGAGAGAACATCGGATTCACTCCAACCGATTCGCAACCAAAACACAATGAATTTGCCAGGTCATGAAATTCATGTTGAGCGGAGCATGTGTTGATAAGGCCGTGCTTGCCGGGCTTGATTCTGGGCGCGACCGCTCGCAAACAATTCGAAGCGACGTCTTCTGGCAGAGCGAATATCAAAATTGACGCCCAATCCAAGAGCTCTGGTCGCTTATCAACGATTTCAAGACAATCTTGTGTTATGTGGCCTAACTCGGTAGAACCATTCTTATCGACCGATTGAACGCTGTAGCCATTGGACTTATAAATCTTACTTATAAAAGATCCAACAACGCCCGCCCCACCAAAGATCACAACATTCCTATTCATTACGATTTCCGAACCTTCTTGGTGAACTTTAAACTTTGAAAAGGCACACTGGCCTTTACGAGGGTTTCTGTCATTTCTTCCTCTGGATTGGAATCTGCCACAATGGCTCCGCCAATCCCAAATTCCGCCATGCCGTCTCTAATTACAGCAGTACGAATCACAATGCTTAGATCAGCATAGCCATTAAGCCCCACCCATCCTATCGCTCCGGCATATATCCCGCGTGGCGATCTTTCAAGGCGGTCAATAATTTCCATCGTGCGTATTTTTGGGGCCCCCGTCATTGACCCTCCCGGAAAGCAAGCCTTTATCGCTTGGAAGGTTCCAGCGTTAGCGGGTAGCTTCCCTTCAACGGTAGACACAAGTTGATGTACAGATGAGTAGCTTTCGATATCGAAAGCCAAGGGAACTTCAACTGAGCCAGGAACACATATACTATTTAAGTCATGCCTCACAAGATCAACGATCATCAAGTTTTCTGCACGGTCCTTTCTCGATTGTGCGAGCTCTGTTTTTAAGTTGTCGTCTTCTCGTAAGTCGGCGCTTCGCGGACGGGTTCCCTTGATAGGTTTGGACCTTACTTTCCTGTCTGTTTCTATTGTCAGAAATTTCTCTGGCGAGGCGCTCAATACCGCAAAATCCCTATTCTTCAAGAATGCGCCGTACGGTACAGGGCTTATATGTCTCATTCGGCAGTACGCTTCCAATGGGTCTTGATCGAACTGCATTTTCACCCTATTCGTTAGGCAGATCTCGTAGGACTCACCGTTACGTATTTCTTCGAGGCATGTCTCAATTTTATCCATATACTCCTGCGGCGAATCCTCTAGGGTTAGCTCATCTAGCGGCGCAGGTCCTAGTTCGAAGTTCGAGACTGACTTATGATTCGATGCATTCTCATCCATAAGTTCGGCGCTCAAAGATGGGCCCCAAACATTGCATAACCAGGATTTGTGTTCTTGGTGATCAAAAACGAAATAATTTTGCGGCAAATATAGTAGTGCATCCGGATAGCTAGACCTGTGTAGGTTCGCATTTTGTTTGAGTCCCTTGAGTTCATATCCAAGGTAACCTACCACCCCGGCTTGAAATGGGAATGGAATCTGACCAGAAGTCGATTGTTCAATCGTTTCGAGCAACTGGTCCATCAGCTCAAAAAAATCCCCTGAGATACTGGTGCTTCCGCTGGGTCCCTTCATAGTCAGCTTGCGCGAAGCAACTTCATAACTAAATACCAATGAAACACTGGCATCGCAGCGTCCCATAACCGAGTATCTGGATCCCGGCCTTTCGCAAAGCTCGCTGTCCAACCAGAACGTGCTTTCGAACGAACGCAATTCATTTCTGTACACATCTTCAGGTCTCGTCTTGTCCGGAAGCTTAGTCACACTCACCGAAACTTTGTCTGGACCGCCAACTTTCCGTATGGCATCGATGTGGCTGTCGCCATGTGAGGGCTTTCTCCTTATTTTTTTTGCTATGCGGAGGAAGTTCGCCAAGAGTTCATGGCCATGAAATGAGTCTATCGATTCAGGATGGAACTGCACGCCGTAGATAGGACGTTCACGATGGGCTAGTCCCATGACTATTCCGTCATCAGTCCATGCTGTAACTTCAAGACACTCTGGAACTGAAGTACATATTAGCGAGTGGTATCGAACAACTTCAAACTCATCTGGCAGCCCGAGAAATATACCTAACCCACGGTGTATTACTCTAGAGCGGTAACCATGTACTGGTCTTGGCGCATGCTGGATCTTTCCACCGAAGAAGTAGTTAATTCCTTGGTGACCGAGACACACGCCAAGTATGGGTAATGTTTGCTGCGCCAAGATCAACTTACATATGCCAAAATCTTCTTCGTTTTCGACTGATCCGGGGCCCGGAGATAAAATTACTGCGTCATAGTGAGCGAGGTTGATTTCCTCGAAAGCTGCGTTATTCGGAATAATATCAGGATTAATTCCGCAAACCTCGTAAACGTACTGCGCTATATTGTTTGTGAACGAATCAAAGTTGTCGACGATCAATATTTTCATTATGACGACCTCTGAATTTATGCAGTCCTACTGGCGCGATCTGCGCGTCGTGGGCAAGAGTTCCATTGCAGTGATAGCGGGTGTTTCATTCTCGACCACGGGCGTTATTGGCGGCGCTCTCGTCGAGAGGGCGGCCATTCTGCGCTTGGCTGATCGCCACTTCTTCAAGACGGCATGCTTCCTTGATGACCAAATCGTACAACTCCATCACGAATTCAGGGTTCAGGCCGAGATCTCTTCCAATTTCAGAATTACGACGCTTGACCTCCAACACTCGATTGGGCTGCATCACAGGCACACTATTACCGAGCTTGTAGATTGCCACTTCTCTACAGATATCCAACCTCTTCGCAAGTATTGCCACTAATTTATGATCCAGATCGTTGATCTTTTTTCTGAATTCTGTCAAAGCATTCACGGCGCGCTCCTTAATTGTGTGTCAAGTTAAATAGATTCCCTTCTGGTGGAACTTAAGGTGGTCAGCAATGAAGGTTTGGACGAAGTGAGTGCTATGGTCATAACCAGGAAGTAATCTAAAGCTTACCGGGCGACTGTATTCAGAACATCGTTTCACGAACTGCTCCACTAGTAGCTCGCTTGATCTGTATTCGTCGAGTTCTCCAATATCTATCAGGATTTCTCGCGCAAAGTTCTTTTGCGCAATAAGTTCAGTTGGGTCGTTTTCTCTCCACACCTCGCTTGCGTTGCCCAGATATTCGGAAAATGCGTTTTTCCCCCAATCCGTCTTAGAGGGTGCACAAATAGGGGCGAACGCAGAAACAGAAACGAACTTAGAGGGTTCCTTTAGACCTGCAAGCAATGCTGCCAGCCCTCCCATGCAATGCCCAGTCACACCCATGCGCTTTGTCGGAACGGCAAAATTTTTCTCGACAATTTCTGGAAGCTCTTCCGAAATATAGGTCTCCATTTTCCAATGATGGCTCCACGGAGACTGCGTGGCGTTGAGGTAAAAGCTTGCAGACTCGCCCATGTAATATTTCCCAGTTTTTTCATACTCGCCGGTTTTTCGAGGGCTGGTGTCGGGTGATATCAGCACCATCCCTATTTCAGATGCACACTGCTGAGGAGTTCCCATTTGAAAAAATGTTTTGTAGCTTCCCGTAAACCCTGAGAGATACATAACTACTGGCATGGACTTTCTCTTCACTTCATCCGGAAGATATACCCCGAAGCGCATTTCGAGCCCAATGGAGTCAGAGTGATGCTTCACGTAGTATTGAGTTCCTGAAAAACAACGACTTTCTGAAATAATCTTGATCATCTTGATCGTTCCCTATCGGTAAGCCATAGCGGAATAGCAGTTCCTGAGCTTAATGTGGTTAGTCCCGAAGATGTTTCTGTTCCCCCCTGCTTACGTCTCCTTGAAGTGATAGCGCAACCCTCTTTCAGGGAGCAATATGATTAATCGGCTTTAGAAACCCAGTACTCACGAGCTATTACCCCGATATTTGTACTGATTTGCAAGATATCATTATTTTTATGCGAATCTGGCAGAAAATGCAAGCAGTTTTTTGCGATCTAGTTCAAAAATGTGGGGTCCCCCTCGGTCAAGTGGTACCTAGGGGCAATAACGGCTCCGTTGGCTATGCGGCTTGGGGAAAGGTTATGAGTTGCTGGCGTGGCGGAGGGCTTCATGGAAACCCCGCACCAACGTGGCTTTATTAGCAGCGTTGGTCTGCTCAGGGCGATGAGCCGGAGGACCGGAACAATCGCTTCGATCTCGGCACGCTACGTGGATGCAAGGAACTGGCGTGCCCCCGCTATCCGTATCACTTATCAGTGATAAATCCCCGGGTTGAAGGGTACTGTGGTATCTGGTTGTTGTTCCCGGTTGTTGGCTACGTACTGGTAAACTGAGGATTGCGACCTCCGACCAGTTCGACCTAGAGCAAGGACTGTGGATCATCCCGCCGGAAAGTCGTGAAGCAGCTGCAGAACGACATGCGCAAGAAGGGCAAGCGGCCAGGGCTCAGAGAATAAGCACGCTTGCATGATCACCGTGGAGACCACTGAAGACGGTCAGTCACGGCAAGCGGTGTACGGCTCGGAGGCTTTACCAAGACGGCGCTCACCGACTGAATCGCCCGGCTGCAGCCGCCGAACGAGAGGACGTCTACGCTTGGGTACCCGGACATAACGCGACGGCTGCCTTGTCGGCTTCGAGAATGAACTCTACAATCCGATGATTGGTGAGCTGGGGCTTACGGATGCAAGCCTTGCTTTGTCTGTCCTCATCCTCTCGTGGGCGAACAATAATCTAATCTCTTTGAAGAGCCGCCTTGCGCATTTGGGTGGATGAGTTATCATGATGATCTTGCACCACTACAGTTGTATTATGTTCCAGGAGCAGTTGATTAAATGGGCAGACCCCGAGGCAGGCCTCGTTCTTACGACCCCGATCAGGTGCTAGAGGGAGCACTACAGGCATTCTGGAGGGGCGGGTTTTCCGGCACCTCGCTAGATGCCTTGGCCGCCGCTTCAGGACTAAATCGCCCGAGCCTCTATGCCGGATTTGGCGATAAACAGACAATCTATATTAAAGCAATGCGGCGTTTTCTTGCCTACGCAAGCGAGAAGTTCGGTGCCGCCCTGATGTTGCGCCCCAGCGACAAGACATTGTCAGGTGTCATTAGACGCTACTTGCGAACGGCCATTGATGTGGATGGCCCGCAAGAGCGAAGTGGCCTGAGTGGCTGCGCGGTAATTTCCACTGCCATGGCAGAAGCGCTGAAAGATCCAAAGATCCGCGAGGTTCTTAGCGATGTACTTTTGGAAATGGATCGTCAGCTCTATGCATGTCTCCAGGAGCTAGTGAAAAAGGGCTTCATCTCACCGGAGGCTGATATTACTTCCCTTTGCACCCTTCTGACTTCTGTTGTTCAGAGCATCGGAATTCGTTCGCGTGCAGGTCAAACGCGTGCAGATTTAGAGCGAATGGTAGAATCAATTACTCTTACGGTAAGCCAGCTTGCGGAGGAAAGGAAGACCAAGCATACCCGTGATCTGCACTCTAGGTGAGGTCAAGCTGCAGGTGTCAATCTAAAACTGTGACCCTTTGGTGAATACGAATTTAGCTCCCTCAATCCCAGAAATCAGAGGACACCGAGTTCTTGGCTGTTGGCAATGACTGCATTAGTACTACAGCCGTAATCGCTCTGTAATGGAGAATGTAATGAACGGTGCGCTGGGCAAAGCTGTACTGATCTTGCGGGTGAAAGTCCCGTCGTAGAAAGGGATTAGCCAGACCACTACGTAGCGAGTCTTGCGTTTCCGGCGGTAACAAAGGAGATGAAGCGTAGACAGCGAAACACTCGAGCCGAAACCAAAAGGTGAACGTGATAGCGCCGAAATACATTTGATCGTGTGTGCCGATAGTATCGTTCAGCTAGCAGGCAGCAGCGTCTGAATGGTCACACTGGCAAATATCCATTCAGCAGTACACACCGGAGCCGCAGGCGTCGGCGAATTTGTAGAGAACAGTGCGGAACCCAGGAGATCCTGATATTTCTCAATGGAATGAGTATTTCGGGTACAAGTGCCAAACACAAGGCCTGAGAAATGAATATCAGGAAGTCGGAGTCAGCCATAGTAGCAATGAAGCGAGTAATGACCGTGGAGTGAAGGGCTGGCAGACAGATCGAACGTAAGAGGGCAACAATGACCGTACACAGCGACGACGGGTTATCATGGTTAACAAAACTTGAGCGTATAGGCGAGAAGTCAGCAGGTAACAAACAACGGGTGTTCAATAATTTGGGGCACCTGTTGAACAGTGACATGCTGAAAGGGCAATTTCTGCGGCTTGACGGGAATAAAGCCGTGGGTATCGATCGCATGACAAAAGCCGCTTACGGTGAACATCTTGATGAGAATATCCAAAATTTCATCCTGCGGATACGCAGAGGGACGTACCACCCGAAAGCCGCCCGGATCACTGAAATTCCAAAAGAGGACGGCAGTAAACGGCCTTTAGCCATTTCGTGCACAGAGGACAAACTTATCCAGCTTGCAGTCAGTGATATCCTCAGCTGGATTTATGAACCGTTGTTTATGCCTTGCTCCTACGGTTTCCGACCGGGACTAAATTGTCATGCAGCATTAAAGGCACTACAGCAGCAAACCTACCGTAACGGGAAGGGTGCCGTAGTGGAAATTGATATCCGAAAGTATTTCAACATGATACCTCATGATGAGTTAATGAATATACTGCGGAAGAAAATATCAGATTGCCGTTTCCTCAGATTGATCGAAGTATTAATCACGGCGCCCGTCATAGTGGATAAAGAGACATCCCGCAATGTGCGCGGGTGTCCGCAAGGTTCAATTCTGTCACCGGTATTGGCTAATATCTACCTGCATCATGTAATAGATGGATGGTTTGATGAAATCAGCCGTTCACATATTCACGGGCGGGCAGAGATGGTGAGGTATGCCGATGACAGTGTGCCACGAAGGCATGCACCGGGGACGTAAGTCCCCGTGCAGCTATGCAACACAAGAGATGAGGGCAGGCCCCTCGAAGCCGTTTTACAGGAAATGGCTTCAAACCCCCCACTGCTGCTGCGTTTAAGAGACGTGGTGGTGAGCGAGATGGGAAAAGGTCGGGCATGATCCGATCAGGTAGGGATCGAAGAGACGAACGAAAGTGAACCGTTGATGATGTGTCGAAAGCGTATAGATGATGTCAAAACCATGGTGGAGTCGTTCCTGTGGGATAAGCGCAGGGGGCGACCTGTTTACTGCCTGCGCGGCATCCGGCATAAAGGCGGCGTGAAGTCGATTCAGGCTCTTGTGGGGAACGTGGGAACCTATCACCCCGATGTGAAGGGAGAAACGCAAGTGGAGGTCCCATGAGCGCCAGAGTACCAATGCGGGGTACAGGGGCGGAGCAAGCCGTAGTAGCGTTGAAGGACCGTAATGGGTCTGGAGCAAAGGGCTTGCCCCATTGTGCTGATGGCACGACAGCAACCACGGGCGATAAAGCCGGTGGGAGGACTGCTGTAAAATCGGCAAAGCCATTTCCTGTGAGTAAGCGACAGGTGTGGGAAGCGTATAAACGAGTGAAAGCTAACCGTGGTGCGGCAGGTATTGACGGACAGACACTGGCCGGGTTTGACGAGAATGTTGCAGACAATCTCTATAAGCTATGGAACAGACTGGCTTCGGGCAGTTATATGCCGCAGGCGGTAAGGCGTGTGGAGATCCCCAAAGCTGATGGTGGTGTGCGTCCGCTCGGTATTCCTGCCGTGTCGGACAGAATCGCCCAGATGGTCGTTAAACAGGTACTTGCCTGTACTGGAACCTCTGTTCCATGCCGACTCGTATGGCTACCGGCCGGGGAAATCTGCTCACCAGGCGATTGCGCAGGCGAGAACACGCTGCTGGAAGTTTGACTGGGTTGTGGAAATCGATATCAAAGGCTTCTTTGATAATATTGATCATGCTCTGTTACTGAAAGCAGTGCGGCATCACACACAGGAACGCTGGTTGGTGATGTATATCGAACGCTGGCTGAAGGCGCCGGTGCAAATGCCGGATGGAAGGGTGCAGGTACGGAACAGGGGGACGCCGCAGGGCGGCGTGATTTCACCTCTGATCTCGAATCTGTTCCTGCATTATGCCTTTGATATGTGGATGAAACGTCAGTTTCCCGGCGTCCCCTTTGAAAGGTATGCCGATGATGTTGTATGCCACTGTCACAGTCAGTCGCAGGCCGAAGCACTGATAAGTAAAGCAGGCCAG
>NZ_JAHZMK010000032.1:0-403 GCF_020387775.1 Photorhabdus antumapuensis | reverse complement strand
GATGAGTGCCAGAGCAGGGAAAGCAATCCGTCAGGAGGTGAGGAGTTGGGGTCTGCAAAATCGCAGTGACAAGTCCTTGTACGATCTGGCGCATATGTTCAATGCGAAAATCAGAGGCTGGATAAATTATTACGGTGCTTTTTATAAATCGGCACTGTATCCAACGCTGAGGCAAATCGATCGCAAACTCGTGTTATGGCTGACCCGTAAACATAAGCGACTTCGGGGCCACCGGCGACGGGCCAGTCACTGGCTGGCGCGTGTTGCGCGGAGTGAAACGAGGTTATTTGCCCACTGGCCGCTACTATGGGGGCAGGCTTCAATGGGAAGAGCCGGATGAGCGGAGACGTTCACGTCCGGTTCCGTGAGCGCCTTGGGGGGAGGTTCCCCGGGGCGACTCGAC
>NZ_JAHZMK010000031.1:0-41151 GCF_020387775.1 Photorhabdus antumapuensis | reverse complement strand
AACCCGAAGTGTAAATCACATACGCCAGATGTCGGGCGGTGAGCGCCGGAACGTGCGGATTGTTGTCCGGCTGATCAGGCAGAACATTCGGATCAAGTACCGTTAACGCCGTAAGAGCAGGTTCACCCAGCGCAGTACGGCCCGCATTATCCGCCAGTACCACTGACGGCGCCGCATCCGTAAGCATATAAGCCAGCCGATCACCGGAATAGGCCGGATCCAAGGGGACATAAGCCCCACCCGCTTTCAGTACCGCCAGCAGCGCCACCAC
Organism: Photorhabdus antumapuensis; assembly: GCF_020387775.1. Lineage (NCBI taxonomy): Bacteria > Pseudomonadati > Pseudomonadota > Gammaproteobacteria > Enterobacterales > Morganellaceae > Photorhabdus > Photorhabdus antumapuensis. The sequence continues at coordinate 40,880 of NZ_JAHZMK010000031.1, read as the reverse complement.
TCTTGACGGTGAACGCGTGACACAAATCGCCACCCGTTGATCGGGCTCTACTCCGAGTCCAATTAACTGATGGGCCAATCGGTTAGCACACGCATTCAGTTCTGCATAACTGAGGGTTTGCTCTCCATGGACCAATGCCGTCGCCTCAGGGTTTTTCGCCACTTGCTGTTCAAACAGGTGATGAATGCACAACTGATCGGAATACGCCGTTTGTGGGCCATTGCCGATTTTCAGTAGCAGCTTCCTTTCGGCTGTCGGTAAAACCTCCAACTGCCGAACCGGAGTTTCCGGGGCATGTTCAAGCGCTGCCGCCAAACTTTCCAGCGCCTGTTGCATATAGCCACACACCCGCTCGGCATCAAACGGCTGGACAATTTGCGCTGTCAGCCCCAGTGCATTACCAAAATCTTCCACCGACAGCGTAAACGGATAGTTAGTCCGCTCCTGTGCACCGAGGAATTCGACACCGCTCATGATTTCATCCGATGCCGCCAACGATGCATTGTGCCGATAATTTAGCAAGGTACTAAACAGGGGCGTTCCTCCCTGCACTCCGCTACAACGTTGAGCCAGTGCCAGCGACGCATGTTCATGCGCCAGCAATCCCGCCAGCCGGTGATGTGCTACCTGTACGCTGTCTCGTACCGGGGCATCATCCATATCCAACCGTAGCGGCAAGGTATTGATAAACAGCCCCATGCTGCTGTCAGCCCCTTCGCCCGCCGCCATACGCCCAAACAAGACGGTGCCAAATACCACCTGTTTCTGTTCACTGGTACGCGACAGCACCTGCGCCCAGGCCAAATGACACAGCGCCGCCACACTGACACCTAACCGCCGCGCCTGACCCCGTAAGCGGTTATTTAACTCAGCGTTCAACATCCGGTGCGATTCGGTCATCTGCGAACCATCATGGCGGACTTCTGCCAACCCAAACGGTAACGTTGGTTCAGTCACCTCAGTCAGCATCTCAGTAAAGAAACGGGTATGTTCTGCCTGACTCATCCCTAACCGAGCCTGCGCCACCAGATTGCGGAATGGCACCGGGATTGTCAGCACCGGGATTGTCAGATCGTTTTCCTGCCCATCAAAGTATGCCTGAACTTCGTAATTCATCACCTCCAGCGCGGTATGGTCGCCAATCAAATGATGCATCAGTTGCAACACCATCCAGCGGCCATCACTCTCCTGTGCCACCATAAAGCGCAACAATGGCGCCTGCCCCAAATCGAGACGATATTGGCGTGGGTTAAACCGTTGCGCTAATTGCTCACTGATCGGTCCGTCAGCCGGATCTAATGTCAATTCTGTCACTGACAACCGCACCTGACGGCAGACAACCTGCACCGGAACGGATAAGCCTTGCCAGATAAAGGCGGTGCGCAAGATGTCATGACGGTTAATCACCTGCTGAACCGCCGCCAGATAACGATCCAACAAAGGCCGATCAGCAAAGGCCATTTGACTGGCCAGCAGATAAGGATCACCTTCGTTTGCCAGCAAATGGTGGAACAGAATCCCGTCCTGTAGCGGCGACAACGCATAGATATCCTGAATATTCGCCATCCCGCCCGGTATCTGGGTGACGATGTGATCAATTTCAGACTGAGTGAGATCAATCAGCGGTAACATTTCTGGCGTTAACACCGTGGTGGCCGGTGTAATGACGTTAGCAGGCACACTTTCCGCCTGATTCAGCTTCAACATTTGAGCAAGTTCAGCCAATACCGGAGATTGGAACAGATCACGTACCACCAGCGTTAGACCCAAGTTACGCAGACGTTCAACCATGCGTACCGCCAGCAACGAATGGCCGCCCAAAGCAAAGAAGTTATCGTTCCGACTGATCCGCTCAATCCCTAGCAGCTCACACCAGATAGCGGCCAGTACGGTTTCGGTTTCTCCCTGTGGCGCGGCGTAAATCTGGCGGGCAAAGTCTTTCTCCCCCGGTACGGGGAGCGCCCGGCGATCCAGCTTACCGTTGGGCGTCAGCGGAAAAGTATCCAGACACACAAAAGCCGTCGGCACCATATAATCAGGCAAAACGGCACTCAAATAGGTACGCAGATTATTAACCAATCCTTCACCCGCTTCCGCCACCACATAAGCAATCAGCCGTTTGTCCTGCCCGTCACCTTGTGCCAATACCAGCGCTTCATGCACTGCTGAATGTTCAAGCAACCGAGCTTCGATTTCCGCTGGCTCAATACGGAAGCCACGGATCTTGACTTGTTGGTCATTACGGCCAATAAACACCAGATTGCCATCCGACAGATAACGCGCCAAATCCCCAGTCCGGTACATCCGTGCTCCCGGTTTATCGCTAAATGGATCAGCTAAGAAACATTCAGCGGTTAATTCCGGGCGATTAAGATAGCCACGCGCAACACCAATCCCACCAAGGTACAATTCCCCTGTTGCCCCCAACGGCACCGGCTGGCCGTAAATGTCCAACAGATAGATACGAGTGTTGGCTGTTGGGCGACCAATGGGAACCAACTCATCCTGATAATCCGATGGGCAACGCCAGCTAGCGGCACAAATAGTGATTTCTGTCGGGCCATAAGCATTGAATACCGTGGCCTTGCCGCACAGCGCCTTAAGCAACGCCGCACTGGGCGCTTCACCACCCAATATTAACGTAGGTCTTATCGTTATCGCCGGCAAACCAGCCCCATCCCGCAACAGAGCCGGTGTCAAGCAGGCGTGCGTTACCGCTCGTTCTTCCAGATAATGCCAGAGAAGGTTGTGGTCCTGACGAACAGCCTCATCAGGAATAACCAAAGTGGCGCCACTGCATAGCACCATCATGATTTCCCAAACACTGGCATCAAAACCAAATGAGGCAAACTGCAACATCCGACTAGCAGAATGAATGTCAAACTGGGCGATTTTTTCCTGAATCAGGTTAACCAGTCCACGATGTTCAACCATCACCCCTTTCGGCGTGCCGGTCGAGCCGGAAGTGTAAATCACATACGCCAGATGCTGTGAGGTTAATGAAGATACCAGCAGATTGCTGTCCGGTTGGTTAGGCAATAAATTCGGATCAAGTATGGTCAGTTCTGCCAACGCTTTTTCACCCAAAGCAGTACGTCCAGCATCATCCGCCAGTAAAATAGCGGGGTCAGCATCAGTCAAAATATGAACCAACCGTTCACCGGGGTAGGCGGGATCCAATGGCACGTAAGCGCCTCCCGCTTTTAACACGGCTAATAGCCCGACTATCCTCGCAGGTGAACTTGCTACGCAAATCGCCACCCGCTGATCTGGCGCTACGCCCAGCGCAATAAGTTGGTGCGCCAATCGGTTAGCATCAGCATTTAATTCCGCATAACTGAAGAGCCGCTCTTCACACACCAGCGCCGTAGCCTCAGGGTTTTTCTCTACCTGTTGCTCAAATAGCTGATGAATACATAACGAGTCAAGATACGGTGTCTCGGTTGTGTTCCAAGTTTCCAGCAACAGTTGGCGCTCCGTTGCTGTCAAAACCTCCATTCTGGCAACCGACTGTTGAGGATGCGTGACCATTGATTGCAGTACCTGATGCAGATACCCCACATGTCGCGCAATGGTGGGTTGATCAAATAGGGCCGTTGCATAATTCAGATAACCTACAATCCGCCCATTCACTTCAGACAAGTTCAGCTCAAGATCGAATTTGATCACATCAAAAGCTTGATCGACAGGTGATACAGCCAGCTCCGGTAATACCCATTCGGTATGCTCATTGTTCTGCCAGGCAAACATCACCTGAAACAGCGGTGTATGAGCCAATCTGCGCGGCGGTTGCACGATTTCCACCACCTGTTCAAATGGCAAATCTTGATGCTCCTGTGCCGCCAGTGCGGTTTGCCGCACACACGCCAGCAATTCAATCACACTGGGTGCATCTGACAAGTCGATACGTAAAGCCATCGTATTAACAAAGAAACCCATCAGCGATTCCACCTCTTGACGACCGCGCCCTGCACTCGGTGTACCAATAACTAAATCTTCCTGACCTGACAAACGCGACAAAACCGTGGCCCAAGCTGCCAACAGGGTCATAAATAGCGTGACACCCTGCTGCTCACTTAAGCGTTTGAGAGATTGAGTTAACTCTGCATCCAGATTTATCGGCAAGAGATTCCCGGCAAATGACTGTTCAGCCGGACGTGGCCGGTCAGTGGGCAAATCCAACAATACCGGCGCGTCAGCCAGTACGGTACGCCAATAGTCGGATTGGACCTGTACCCGCTCAGCGGAAAGCCACTGACGCTGCCAAGCGGCATAATCAGGATATTGAATGGCTAAAGGTGGCAATGGATTTGGCTGTTGATTCAGGCAAGCTGAGTAAAGAGCGCTCAATTCTAATTTCATAATCCCAAAAGACCAGCCATCAGAAATAATATGATGCTGAGTCAGTAAGAAGAGGTAATCATCATTAGCTAGCTGTACCAGTGCGCAACGAATTAATGGGCCACGGGCAAGATCAAACGGTGTTTTAGCTTCCTGAGCACACAGAAATTCAAGCTCTGTTTCCACATCAGACGCTTTGCGAAGATCATAATTTTTTATCAGCAGGCCAAATTCCGCCGGTAATAATTCAACCTGAGGCTGACCGTTAACTGCAACGAATACCGAGCGTAACGCTTCATGACGGGCAAACAGCGCATTGAGCGCCTGCTGCCAGGCGGTAATATCTAGCTGACCATGCAAACGCAACACCATCGAAATATGGTAGGTATCACTCACTCCTTCAAACTGCGCCAGGAACCATAGACGCTGTTGAGCCAATGACAACGGCAATTTACCCTGACGAGATATCGGCACAATCGCTGATAATCTCACAATCTCTGATAATCTATTGTGCTGCTCATCGAGCCGGGCGCTTATCGCTTCGGCAAAAGCGGCCAAAGAGGGTGATTTAAACAACATGGTTAATGGCAATTCAATGCCTAAAGCCGTTACCCGGTTTATCATCCGAACAGCCAACAGGGAATGCCCCCCCAAAGCAAAGAAATTGTCATGTCGACCTATTCGCTCAATGCCAAGCAACTCACGCCAGATAGCCGCTAGTACCGTTTCCATCTCTCCTTGTGGCGCTTCATAGACCTGATGAGCAAAGGCTGCCTCTCCCGGCATCGGTAATGCCCGGAGATCTCGCTTGTCATTAGGTGTTAGCGGGAAAGCATCCAGACGGACAAAAGCCGCCGGCACCATATAATCAGGCAAAATGGTACTCAAGTGTTCCCGCAAGCTAGTCACAAGCCCATCATCCGGCTCTGCCACCACATAAGCGACCAGCCGTTTATCCTGTCCATCACTTAATGCCAGTACCAACGCTTCACGCACCGCTGTGTGTTCTGTTAACCGGGCTTCGATTTCCCCCGGCTCAATACGGAAACCTCGAATTTTCACCTGCTGATCATTACGGCCAACGAAGATCAAATTGCCATCTGGCAGATAACGAGCCAAATCCCCAGTCCGGTACATCCGTGCCCCCGATTCATCACTGAACGGGTCCATCAGGAAACGTTCAACCGTCAGTTCAGGACGATTAAAATACCCACAGGCAACCCCATCTCCGCCGACATAAATCTCACCGATCGCCCCTAACGGCACCGGTTGACCATAAGCATTCAACAGATAAAGGCGCGTGTTAGCAATTGGTCGGCCAATGGGAATCCTTGCTTCGCCCGGTGCTAACGCTGTAATACGATATGTTGTGGTAAAAGTGGCTCCTTCACTTGGACCGTAAGCCTGCAATAATTGCCGTGGCCGACTATCACGCAAAACTTGTGCAATCACCTGTGGATCGGGAACCTCTGCCCCGGTAATCAGCGTTTTTATCTGAGGCAACACCGGGGACAGCGCCGTCGCTAGCCGGTTAAGCAGCCCGACACTCATCCACAACATGGTAACCCGATAAACCTGTAAAGCCCGGACCAAATCCGGTGGCGTCAGTAAAGTTACAGGGTCGATAACCACCAGCGCACCACCATTAAGTAACGGCGCCCAAACTTCAAAAGTGCTGGCATCAAAAGCCGGGTTAGCGGTAAAAGCCACCCGATCATCCTGCCCGATTTCCGCATAACCATTATTGATAACCAATCGGACTACCGCGCGATGTGGCACCACTACCCCTTTTGGCGTACCGGTCGAACCAGAGGTATACATGATATATGCTGGTCCAGTGCTAAAACGGGGCAAATTAAGATTAAAACAACCTTCTTCCCCGCTCATACTGGTCTCTCTAGCAAATCGGAACACCGGCGTCATCAGGCCAACCGGGATATCAGCCTGTGCATCAGTCAGCAACAATTGAGCCGAACAATCGTTTATCAGCCAATTTTTCCGCTCATCCGGCACCTTGGTATCGACAGGTACATAAACGGCGCCAACCTTGAGAATAGCTAACTGAGCCACTACCAGTTCCACCGATCGTTCTAGCAAGATGGCAACATTATCATCAGGCTGGACCCCCTGTTCGATTAACTGATGGGCCAACTGATTAGCACAAACATTCAATTTCGCGTAGCTGAGTTGCTTATCTCCTGCTATTAGCGCAGTAGCTTGCGGGGATTTTTCTACCTGTTGTTCAAATAATTGATGAATACATCGCTGATCAGGATACGCCTTTTCAGTCGCATTCCAGGTTTTTAACAACAATGTGCGTTCAGTATCCGGCAGAATGTCTAGCGTCCGCACCGCTATGTCTGGGGTATGTTCTAGTGCGACCACCAGACTTTCCAGCGCCTGTTGCATATAACCGCATATTCTGTCTGAATCAATCGGTTGAACGATTTGAGCCGTCAACCCTAGTGCATCACCAAAATCCTCCACCGACAAAACAAACGGATAGTTAGTCCGCTCTTGTCCACCAAGAAATTCAATACCACTTATAACGTTATCTAAGGTTAGCGGCTGCGCATTATGCCGGTAGTTCAGCAATGCACTAAACAGTGGCGTTTCCCCCCGTATTCCACTGCAACGCTGGGCCAGTGCCAGTGGCGCATGTTCATGTTCCAGTAATTCCGCCAACCGGGCATGGGCTACCTGTACACTCTGCTGCACCGAGGTATCATCAATATCCAACCGCAGTGGTAAGGTATTGATAAACAGCCCCATGCCGTTACCAGCCCCTTCCCCTGCCTGCATACGTCCAAACAACACGGTACCAAACACCACTTTCTCTTGACCGCTGGTCTGAGATAACACCTGTGCCCAAGCCAGATGGCACAAGGCCGCCAGACTGACACCCAACCGCCGGGCCTGACTACGTAAGCGATTATTCAATATGGTTGTCAACATCCGGTGTGATTGGCTCATCTGTGAACCATCATCACGTACTTCCGCCAACCCAAAAGGCAATGTCGGTTCATCTACCTCTGCCAGCATCTCGGTAAAGAAGCAAGTGTGTGCTTCCTGACTTACGCCTAATCGGGCCTGAGCCACCAAATTACGGAAAGGTACTGGTACAGGCAGGCTATTTTCCTGTCCAGCAAGATGGGCCTGTACTTCGCTGTTCATCACTTCCAGCGTGGTATGGTCACCAATGAGGTGATGCATCAATTGCAGTGCGATCCAGCGACCATCGGTCTCCTGCACCACAACAAAACGTAGCAAAGGAGCCTGATTTAGATCGAGACGATACCGACGTGGGTTAAAACGCTGGTTTAACTGGTCACTGACTGGCCCATCAGCCGGGTTCAGTGTCAATTCAGTCACTGGCAACGATGCCTGACGCCAGACCACCTGCGCCGGAACAGATAATCCTTGCCAGATAAAAGCCGTACGCAGGATGTCATGACGATCAACCAGCCGTTGCATCACCGCTAAATAGCGCTCTAGCCGCAGCCGATCAGCAAAGGCTATCTGGCTGGCTAACAGATACGGGTCACCTTCATTTGCCAACAGATGATGGAATAAGATACCGTCCTGCAACGGTGATAGGGCATAGATATCCTGAATATTGGCAATTCCACCGGGAACTTGTTCGACAATGTGATCAATCTCAGGCTGAGTGAGCTCAATCAACGGCAACATTGCTGGCGTCAATACCGTAGCCGTCGGCGTAATGGCATTCGGCGGTACCACCACAGCCCGGTATTGCCCCAATGTCTTGGCAAGTTCGGCAAGCACGGGACACTTAAATAAATCCCGCACAGCTAACGTCAACCCCAGGTTGCGCAGATGTTCAACTAACCGTACCGCCAGCAACGAATGGCCACCCAAGGCAAAGAAATTGTCATGTCGGCTAATCTGCTCAACACCTAGCAAATTACGCCAGATAGCGGCCAGTGTGGTTTCTGTCCCCCCTTGTGGTGCTGCATAAATCTGACGAGCAAAAGCCTCTTCACTCGGCATCGGTAGCGCCCGACGATCCAGTTTGCCGTTTGGGGTTAGCGGGAATCCATCCAGACGCACAAAAGCCGCTGGCACCATGTAGTCAGGTAAAATAGTACCCAAATGCTCACGCAGTCTGGTCGCTAGCCCGTCATCCACCTCCGCCACCACATAGGCAACCAGACGCTTATCTTGCCCATCATTCAACACCAACACCGCCGCCTCACGCACGACAGGAAGCTCTGTCAACCGTGCTTCAATTTCGCCCGGTTCAATGCGGAAACCACGGATTTTTACCTGCTGGTCATTACGACCAAGGAATTCCAAGTTGCCATCCGGCAGATAACGAGCCAAATCCCCGGTTCGATACATGCGTGCTCCCGGTTTATCGCTAAAGGGATCAGCCAGAAAGCGTTCAACGGTCAATTCAGGACGATTGAGATAACCACAAGCCACGCCATCACCACCGACATAAATCTCACCGGTAACGCCCGGCGGTACCAGTTGACCATCAGAATCCAGCAGATAAACGCGGGTATTCGCTATCGGTCGGCCAATGGGGACCCTCGTCGTTCCTTGCGGTAACGCCACAATACGATACATGGTGGTAAAAGTGGTGCCCTCACTGGGGCCATAGGCTTGTAATAATTGTTGTGGTGGATGATTACCTAACACCTGAGCGATCACATGAGGATCAGGGATATCTCCCCCGAAAATCAGCACCTTAATCTGTGAGAAAATCGGAGATAATGCTGCCGCTAGTCGGTTAAACAGCCCAATAGTCAGCCACAGAACGGTGATTCCCTGAACCTGTAAAACCCGAATCAACGCCTGCGGCGTCAGCAACGTAGCATGGTCGATAACCACCAACGCACCACCATTAAGCAAAGGCGCCCAAACTTCAAAGGTGCTGGCATCAAAAGCAGGATTAGCGGTAAAAGCAACCCGGTCATCCTGCCCAATTTCGGCATAGCCATTATTAATAACTAACCGAACCACGGCACGATGCGGCACCACGACTCCTTTAGGGGTGCCAGTCGAGCCGGAGGTATACATAACATACGCGGGTTTGGTGCTAGAGCGCCGTAAGTTAGGGTTGAAACCCTCCTCTTCTCTACTCGTGCCGATCTCATTGGAGAGACGGAATAACGGCACAACCAAACCAACCGGGATATCAGACTGTGCATCGGTAATCAGTAATTTGGCTGAACAGTCGTTTATCAGCCAATTTTTCCGCTCATCCGGTACTCTGGGATCGATCGGCACATAAACGGCACCAATCTTAAGGATAGCTAACTGAGCAGCTACCAGTTCAGCGGATCGTTCTAACAAAATCGCTACGTGGTCATCCGGTTGGATGCCTTGTTCGATTAGCTGAGCAGCCAACCAGTTAGCATAGCCATTCAATTCCGCATAGCTGAGGCGCTTATCCCCTGCTATCAACGCTGTAGCCTCTGGTTTTTTTTCCACCTGTTGCTCAAACAACTGATGGATACACAACTGCCTAGGGTACAGGGTTTCAGTGGCATTCCAGTTTTCCAACAACAGTTGACGCTCCGACAGCGCCAAAATATCAATTTCACTGACCGATTGCTGAGCATTAGCAACCATCTCTCGTAGTACCGTGTACAGATATCCCACATACCGTTCAATAGTGGGTTGATCAAACAGGGCAGTTGCATAATTCAGATAACCCACAATCCGGCCATCCACCTCAGACAAATTCAGTTCGAGATCAAACTTGGCTATGTCAAGGAGAGGAGCAACAGGTGAAACGGCCAGCCCCGGCAATACCCATTCGGTATGCTCATTGCTCTGCCAGGCAAACATCACTTGAAACAGCGGCGTATGTGCCAATCTGCGCGGCGGTTGCACGATTTCCACCACCTGTTCAAACGGCAGATCCTGATGCTCTTGCGCTGCCAATGCGATTTGTCGCACACGCGTAAGCAACTCAATCACATTGGGTCGACCTGACAAGTCGATACGTAAAGCCAGCGTATTAACAAAGAAACCCATCAGCGATTCCACTTCTTGACGGCTGCGTCCTGCACTCGGTGTTCCAATAACTACATCCTCCTGACCTGACAAACGTGACAGAACCGTGGCCCAAGCCACCAACAGGGTCATAAATAGCGTGGTGCCTTGCTGCTCACTTAAATGCTTGAGAGATCGAGTTAATTCCGCATTCAGCTTGATGGACAAGAAATTCCCGGCAAATGACTGTTCAGCCGGACGTGGCCGGTCAGTGGGCAAATCCAATAATACCGGCGCGTCAGCCAGTACGGTACGCCAATAGTCGGATTGTGCCTGTACCCGCTCAGCGGAAAGCCACTGACGCTGCCAGGCGGCGTAATCTGGGTATTGAATGGTTAAGGGTGGTAACGGATCTGGCTGTTGGTTCAGGCAAGCTGAATAAAGGGCGCTCAATTCTGATTTCAGAACCTCTAAAGACCAGCCATCAGAAATAATATGATGCTGAGTCAGTAAGAAAAGGTAATCATCATTAGCCAGTTGCACCAAAGCAGAACGAATTAATGGACCACAGGCAAGATCAAACGGTGTCTTAGCTTCCTGAGCACCCAGAAATTCAAGCTCTGTTTCTACATCAGGCGCTTTGCGGAGATCATAATGTTTTATCGGCAGACCAAATTCCGCCGGCAACAATTCAACCTGCGGCTGACCGTTAACTGCAACGAATATCGAACGTAACGCTTCATGACGGGCAAACAGCGTATTGAGCGCTTGCTGCCAGGCGGTGATATCTAGCTGACCATGCAAACGCAGGACCATCGGAATGTGGTAGGTTTCACTCACCCCTTCAAACTGAGCCAGAACCCACAGACGCTGTTGAGCCAATGACAATGGCAATTTGCCATGACGGGATATCGGCACAATCTCTGGTAACACAATCGCCGGTAACACAATCGCCGGTAATTTATTGTGCTGTCCATCAAGCCGGGTACTTATTGCCTCAGCAAAGGCGCTCAAAGAGGCTGATTTAAACAACGTGGTCAACGGCAATTCAATGCCTAGGGTGGCTATCCGATTGATCATCCGAACAGCCAACAGGGAATGCCCCCCCAAAGCAAAAAAGTTGTCATGTCGGCTTATTCGCTCAACGCCAAGTAATTCACGCCAGATAGCCGCCAATGCCGTTTCCATCTCCCCTTGTGGCGCTTCATGGATTTGACGGGCAAACGCTTCCTCTCCCGGTATCGGCAACGCCCGAAGATCCCGTTTGCCGTTAGGGGTCAATGGGAAAGCATCCAGACGGACAAAAGCCGTCGGCACCATATAATCAGGCAACATGGTACTCAAATGGATACGTAGACTGTTCGCCAGCTCCTCATCTGTTTGCGCGACAACATAAGCCACCAGACGTTTGTCCTGACCATCCCCCAAAGCCAATACAACGGCTTCACGCACCGCTGCGTGTTCTGCTAACCGGGTTTCGATTTCCCCCGGCTCAATACGGAAACCACGGATTTTAACCTGCTGATCGTTACGGCCAACGAAGACCAAATTGCCATCCGGCAAGTAACGAGCCAAATCCCCAGTACGGTACAGACGCGCATCAGCAATATCGCTGAATGGATCAACCACAAAACGTTCAGCCGTCAATTCAGGGCGATTAAGATAACCACATGCTACCCCATCTCCACCGACATAAATCTCACCGGTCGCCCCCAATGGCACCGGTTGACTATAAGCGTTCAACAGATAAAGACGCGTGTTAGCAATTGGCCGGCCAATGGGGATCTTGGCTGCGCCCGGTGCCAACTCAGTGATACGATATGTTGTGGTAAAGGTAGTTCCTTCGCTCGGACCGTAAGCCTGCAATAAGTGTTGTGGTGGATTATTGTGCAGAACCTGAGCGAGCACTTGTGGATCGGGAACTTCGCCCCCGGTAATTAACGTTTTTATCTGAGGCAGCACTGGGGACAACGCCGTCGCCAGTTGGTTAAATAACCCGACACTTAGCCACAACACGGTAACATGATAAACCTGCAAAGCTCGGACAAAATCCGATGGTGTCAGTAAAGTTACATGGTCGATAACCACCAGCGTGCCACCATTGAGCAACGGCGCCCAAACTTCAAAGATACTGGCATCGAAAGCGGGATTAGCCACGAAGGCAACTCGGTCATCAGGCCCAATTTCAGCATAACCATTATTGATAACCAGCCGGACTACCGCTCGATGCGGTACTACTACCCCTTTTGGCGTCCCCGTCGAACCAGAGGTATACATAATATATGCAGCGCCAGTGCTGGAACGGGGTAAGTTAAGATTGTAGCCATCCTCTTCGTTACAGGCGTCTGCCTCACCAAAAAGACGGAGTAACGGCACAACTAAACCAATTGGAATGTCAGATTGAGCATCGGTAAGCAGCAATTTGGCTGAACAATCGCTTATCAGCCAATTTTTCCGTTCATCCGGCACTTTAGGATCAACAGGCACATAAACGGCGCCAATCTTAAGGATAGCCAATTGCGCTACCACCAGTTCCACTGATCGTTCTAGCAAGATGGCAACATGATCATCAGGCTGGATCTCCTGTTCGATTAACTGGCGAGCTAACTGATTAGCACAGGCATTCAATTCTGCATAGCTGAGGATCTTATCTCCAGCTATTAGCGCGGTGGCTTCCGGGTTTTTTTCCACCTGTTGTTCAAACAATTGATGAATACATAACTGATCAGGATAAGCAGTTTCAGTCGCGTTCCAGGTTTTTAGCAACAAGGTACGTTCACTATCCGGCAAAATGTCTAGCGTCCGCACCGCAATTTCTGGGGTATGCTCTAGTGCTGCCACCAGACTCTCCAGCGCCTGTTGCATATAACCGCATATCCTGTCTGGATCAATCGGTTGAGCGATTTGAGCCGTCAGCCCCAGAGCATCACCAAAATCCTCCACCGACAAGACAAACGGATAGTTAGTACGTTCCTGCTCACCAAGAAACTCAATCCCATCCATGATTTCATTTGAATTCGTCGGCAATAAATTATGCCGGTAGTTCAGCAATGCACTAAACAGTGGCATTTCCCCCTGCACACCACTGCAACGCTGAGCCAACGCCAGCGAAGCGTGTTCATGTTCCAGCAATCCAGCCAACCGGGCATGCGTTGCCTGTACACTGCCTCGTACCGAGGTATTATCGATATCCAACCGCAGCGGCAAGGTATTAATAAACAGCCCCATACCACTGTCAGCACCTTCTCCCACTGCCATACGCCCAAACAGTACGGTGCCAAATACCACTTTCTCTTGACCACTGGTCTGAGATAACACCTGCGCCCAAGCCAGATGACACAAGGCAGCCAGACTCACCCCCAGACGTCTCGCCTGACAACGCAGGCGATCATTCAACGTGGCTGTCAACATTCGATGTGATTGGCTCATCTGTGAACCATCACCATGTACCTCCATCAACCCAAAGGGCAATGTCGGTTCATCCACTTCTGCCAGCATCTCGGTAAAGAAACGAGTGTGTGCTTCCTGACTGACACCTAACCGAGCCTGAGCCACCAGATTGCGGAAAGGTACTGGTGCAGGTAAGTTGTCGCCCTGTCCGTTAAGATAGGCCCGAACTTCGCCGTTCATCACTTCCAGCGTCGTATGGTCGCCAATCAGGTGATGCATTAATTGCAGTGCGATCCAGCGGCCATCACTCTCCTGTGCAACGACCAAGCGTAGCAACGGGGCCTGATTTAGGTCGAGACGATACCGACGTGGGTCAAAACGCTGGTTTAACTGGTCACTGACTGGCCCGTCAGCCGGATTCAACGTCAATTCAGTGACTGACAATTCAGTGACTGACAATTGTGCTTTTCGCCAAACCACCTGCGCCGGAACAGATAATCCTTGCCAAAGAAAAGCGGTACGCAGAATATCGTGGCGATCAATCACTTGTTGCATCGCGGCCAAATAGCGATCCAGCAGACCACGGTCAGCAAAGATCATCGGATAGGCCAGCAGATAAGGGTCACCATCCTTTGCCAACAGATGGTGAAACAAAATACCGTCCTGCAACGGTGACAGCGCATAGATATCTTGAATATTGGCCGTCCCGCCCGGCACCTGTTCAACGATGTGATCAATATCTGGCTGAGTGAGATCAATCAGTGGCAACATTGCTGGCGTCAGTGCTGTGGTCACCAATGTAATGACATTCGGCGTCACCACTACAGCCTGATACTGCCCCAATGTTTGGGCCAGCTCCGACAATACTGGAAATTGGAATAAGTCGCGCGCAGCCAGCGTCAGTCCAAGGCCACGAAGATGTTCAATCATGCGCATGCCAAGCAGTGAATGGCCGCCTAGCACAAAGAAACTGTCATAGCGACTAATCTGTTCAATGCCTAATAATTCACGCCAGAGATTCACCAACAGAGTTTCTATCTCTCCTTGTGGCGCGGCGTAAATCTGACGAGCAAAAGTCTCCTCGCCCAACCCCGGTAACGCCCGACGATCCAGTTTGCCGTTCGGGGTTAACGGAAAAGCATCCAGACGCACAAAAGCCGCCGGGACCATATAATCAGGTAAAACGGCACTCAAATAGCTATGCAGATTATTAACCAATCCCTCATCGGCTTGCGCCGCCACATAGGCAACCAGACGCTTATCTTGCCCGTCACTCAACGCCAGCACCGCCGCCTCACGCACCGCCGGAAAAGCGGTCAATCGGACTTCAATTTCTCCCAATTCAATGCGAAAACCACGAATTTTGACCTGTTGATCGTTACGACCAAGGAATTCCAAGTTGCCGTCTGGCAGGTAGCGAGCTAAATCCCCGGTTCGGTACATTCGTGCATGCGGTACATTACTAAAGGGATCGGCCAGAAAGCGTTCAGCGGTCAATTCAGGACGATTGTGATAACCGCAAGCCACTCCGTCGCCACCAATATAAATCTCACCTATCATCCCTGGTGGTACGAGCTGCCCCTGCTCATCCAATAAATAAATACGCGTATTCGCTATCGGACGGCCAATAGGAATATTGATCGTTCCTGGAGGTAATACTTCGATTCGGTATGTCGTGGTAAAAGTGGTGCCTTCGGTCGGTCCATAAGCATTCAATAACTGCTGAGGCGGGCTATTACGCAAAACCTGAGCAATTATATGAGGATCGGGAACATCTCCACCGACAATCAAATTTTTCATCTGCGGTAGAACCGGGGACAGCTCTGTCGCCAGTCGGTTAAACAGGCCGATACTTAACCATAAGATATTAATGTGATAACGGCCTAAAATCTGTACAAATTCCGACGGCGTTAGCAAAGTGGCGTGGTCAATAACCACCAATGCGCCGCCGTTAAGTAAAGGCGCCCAAACTTCAAAGGTACTGGCATCAAAAGCCGGGTTAGCCGCAAAGGCAACCCGATCATTGGGTTCAATTTCAGCATAGCCATTAT
This sequence comes from Photorhabdus antumapuensis, assembly GCF_020387775.1. NCBI lineage: Bacteria > Pseudomonadati > Pseudomonadota > Gammaproteobacteria > Enterobacterales > Morganellaceae > Photorhabdus > Photorhabdus antumapuensis. Next base: position 25,131 of record NZ_JAHZMK010000031.1, on the reverse strand, counting down.
TAATAACCAACCGAACCACGGCACGATGCGGTACCACTACCCCTTTTGGTGTACCAGTCGAGCCAGAAGTGTACATAATATATGCTGGATCGATGCTGGTGCATGGCAAATCAAGGTTGAAATAATCTACTTCCTTGCTCGTGTCTGTTTCACTAGAGAGACGAAATAGTGGAACAGTAAGGTCATTGGGAATATCAACCTGCATATTAGTGAGCAACAATTTGGCTGAGCAATCGTTTATCAACCCGCTTTTCCGCTCATCCGGCACACCGGGATCGATAGGAACATAAACCGCCCCCGCCTTGAGAATAGCCAATTGAGCCACCACCAATTCGATAGATCGTTCTAACAGCATCGCCACGTGGTCATTCTGACCAACTCCCTGTTCAATCAATTGACGAGTCAGCCTGTTAGCATAGACATTCAGTTCGGTGTAACTTAAGATTTTATCCCCCGCGATTATTGCTATAGCTGTCGGGGTTTGCTCCACTTGCTGTTCAAACAACTGATGGATACATAACTGGTCAGGATAGACGGTTTCAGTGGCATTCCAGGTTTCCAGCAACGGCGTGCGTTTAGCCTCTGACAACAGATCAAGCTTGCGGGCGGATATATCGTCACTCACCTTTTCTGACAACACCGACACTAATCCAGCATCAAAGATATTTCCCTTTTTAGCCATGCTATCTTTCATCTATTTACTACCTCAATAAATCTGTTAGATATTTGAAAGCTGTCATTCCCGGCTGCTATCAAAATGTTTTCTCTTACTTTTTTCCCACTTAATCTTTGGAAGAATAAAAACGGGCACACCAAGCGGAAATTAAGATACTCAGGCAACACTTGTTCTCTGGCGCTAAATGTAAATAACTGCTTAATTTCAATTCTGCGGTGATCACTTTCCTGACAACGGAACAAATAGCTCATCAAATGAACCACAAACAGGCGTTCTATTTCGTTCCCACCTTTTAGATAAATACCTTTGATTAACTGACGATGAATTCCATAACTAAAAACCGACTTACCGACGACTATTAATATGAATTTATTTCGATAACTCATTGCAAAATAAGCATTCCTTTTCAAACAACGAGTCAATGAAACGCTTTATCAAATACAATTTATTAAACATTTGCAAAAATAACCTGTACATTTAATTACTTTGAAATACAATCTCAGATTAAAATTAATCTATTTATATATCATTTGATAACAATATAGCCAATATCCGTATCGACGCCATATACCCTTCATCTTTCAAGCTGCTGCTTTGTTGGCTGCGCTCACTCACCCCAGTCACATAGTTATCTATGCTCCTGGGGATTCATTCACTTGCCGCCGCGCTGCAACTCGAAATCTATTAGGTATAACACATTGATTATTAGATAACATATTTCAGGAGATTTATTATTTAATGTAATTTATCAGATAGTCAGTAATATTGATTAGCGCAGAGTGAAAATAAGCTTCTATTTTTATATCGTTTAGCTTGCTAATACCTGTCAATATACCCGTTATCTTTCAAGCTGCCTCTTTGTTGGCTGCACTCACTCACCCCGGTCACATAGTTCTCTATGCTCCCGGGGATTCGCTCCCTTGCCGTCGCGATGCAACTCGAAATCTATTAGGTATATATACATTTAAGTTGTCTTACATAGCAATAATACCAAAGCATAAATCGTTTTCCCTTCTAAAATCCAATACAATTTTAGCATAATTTCTTCATAATTAGGAATATTATCATATATATTACAATTAAATCAGAAGCAGACTTTATATATCTAATTTATACTTAAAAAAACAAATCCATTTTAAATCATCATATAGAACATTAATTCATTCAATAAGTCAATAATAAACCCTTTATATAATCAATTAATAGCACCATATTACTTCAATAATTAACCAATAAGATATTTATAATATTTTCAATTAGAAAAAAATGATTTAAATCAATAAATATAGAATATAATGTAAAACAAAAACATCATAACCACTCCTATACGCATTATAAATAAATTTCCAAAATGGTGCTACACCTTATCTACCAACAACCCTATGTATAACAATGAGTTGAAGAAAACCATGTGTAGCGGAATTATGAAACCTTATTTATACCTAATAGATTTCGAGTTGCAACACGGCGGCAAGTGAACTACTCATCAACTTTCGGTAATGGCCCCAGTTTCACACCTTCTGGGTAATATTTCCAACCATCACGAATACGGATGTTTTCATCCCAAGGCAGTTTATATTCACCGTTTGCTAAATCACGCACCCAAGTCAAATAATTAGCTCTCTCTCCGCCAGGTTTACCAACATAACCCCGGCAACCAAGATTAAAAATACTGTTCTCTAGCGCCCAGTTTTCACGAGCCTTATCCGCCAGACGCGGGAACAGTTCAGCAGTAACAATTTCCCACGGATTACGCTGACCTTGCTGGATAATGTTACCGTCATAATTACAAATCGTACCTTCACCGAAATAATAAAACACCTCATCGTAGCCTGCCAGATTAACCGATACGGTATACATTAAATTCTGCCAGGCATTAGTGCGATTCGTCCAGATCCACTGGTCGTTAACTTGGGTAGAATAACCGGAAATGCGGATAAAAACGTTACAGCCTTTATAGGCCGCTTCGCGCGCCAGCTCAGGAAACATGCCATCATGACAAATACATACCGCCAGTTTTGCACCTTTGGGCCCCTCACAGACTGGCATGCCCAAATCGCCCGGCATCCAAGGCTCAATCGGCACCCAAGGCTGCAATTTACGGTAATGCAATACAATCTCACCGCTGCTGTTAATAATGATCGCGGTGTTATAAGGTGGCTGCGATGGATCTTCATTACGTTCCATTACTGAAAATACACCCCAAATATTGTTGCGAATACAAGCTCGACGAAAACAGTCAACTTCTGGACCATCCAGCGATAATAACATTTCATCATAGGTCCAGATCTTGGTATTTAATCCCTGAGCGGAATATTCAGGAAATACAATAAAATCCAAGTCAGGATAACCGCCTTTAGTTGAATCCATTGTTTTACAAATCCGCTGCACTTGAACCTGAATATCTTCAGGCCCCTTAATGACGGGAACAGGATATTGAATAGCCGCAATTAATAACGCTTCATCCCACGCACTGACACTTCCGGTACTGCCCATAAAGACCTCTGAATGAATAGTAATGATTAAGATTGAATAGCAGGTTTTATCGTTATACAGACAAATAGAGCGTTATCTTCACCCATCGTTAAGCGATTTCACTCATGCATAATAGCGTCTCTTTTGTTCACAAAAATGCGATCTATAACATTAAATAAAAAAATTAATAACTTTGTAGTAAAGAATACCGTTATTAATATTATGGTTAATTTGCCCTAAATAACTTTGAAATAGTTGAGCACTTTGCAGGAATTCAACCCGATTTCTGTAATATAAAGATCCCAAACCATCTGTTTAGCTTTTACAGCACGTTGGGCACCAGCAATCAGTTGGTAGGACTCAAATTCACTGTATTTGAGTGTAACTGCTAATAATGTAAGTGCGTAAAAGCTAATAATGCAATATCGTAACAGCTAATATTGCATTCCCATATTAGCTAATACTTGAACATTGACTGGAAGAAGAACATGGCAAAAACTGGAAACGAAAGGTTAGCAGAAGCGCTGAGGGCTGCAAGTGATGCGGCCGTGGGCAATGTGCTCAGCTCCAAGTCAATCACTGATAAGCAACGCACACTTCTGATCAATAAAGGTTATTTCAAGCAAATTATCAGGGGATGGTATCTCCTTGATGCAGATCTCACAACTGAAAAAGCGGGTGATTCAGTACTTTGGTATGAGTCCATCTGGTCTTTCGTTGGGCAGTACGTCGAAAGTATCTTCGGGGGTGATTACTGGCTAAGTCCTGAATCTTCTCTTGACTTACATACAGCAAACAATGCGTTACCAAACCAAATAATCGTCTACACCTCAGACACAGCGCCTCGCACTCTTAATCTGCCTAACAACATGAGCATGGTGATCATCAAGGGAAGAATTCCCTGTAAGACTGTTAAAGTAAACGGCATAAATGTTCATTCGTTGGAAAGCGCACTAGTTGAAACTGGCCCACAAACCTTCAGGGCTAATCCCCTAAGCATTCAGCTAGCACTCCGAAATGCTGATCTCAGTCTGCTTTCAGAGGCAGTACTGACAACCAAAAATGTTGCCTCAGGAAATAGATTAATTGGCGCCTACGAGCAGCTAAAGATGAGAGCCGAAAGCCGGAAACTACAAACCATTATGGAGGGAGCCGGTTTTGAAGGAATTAAGCGGGTTAACCCATTTGACCATGTTCCGATAATTGTAGGCAGTAGTCGGGGAGAATCGCCAAGCGCAGTTCGTGTGAGGATTCTGTGGCAGGAGATGAGACAAGAAGTCATTGAGGTGTTTGATGACTTTCCACCACCTTTTGACTTCTTTGAGCGTTCAATCGAAGAAACACACGCCATGATGAGCAATCTCTACATAAGCGATGCCTACAACTCACTATCCATTGAAGGTTACAAGGTGACACCAGAATTAATCGAGCGCCTGTCTAAAGGTGACTGGTCGCCAGATACAATCCAAAGGGACAAAGCGCAGAAAGATGCAATGGCTGCCAGAGGCTATTACGATGCCTTCAACAAGGTGAAAGAGCTACTGCATGAGGCACATGAAGATAAGGAAGGCTTGGATATCCACTATCTGATCGACGTTGGCTTGACTGACTGGTTCACTGCATTGTTCAATCCCTGTGTAGATGCCGGAATTATCAACAGACTGGATTTAGCGGGATTTCGCAAAGGACCAATCTATATCCGCACTTCAATGCATGTACCGCCCTCCAGCGAGCAGTTAATGGACTGTATGGAAGCCCTGAAAGAGTTGATCGCTAACGAGAAGTACTTTGTGGTAAAGGCTATCTTAGGACATCTCTTTCTGGGTTATATTCATCCGTTCCCCGATGGTAATGGCCGCACTGCCAGATTCTTAATGAATTTCTTGCTGGTAATCGGAGGATACCCCTGGACGGTGATTAAACTCAAAAATAGAACCCAGTATCTATCAGCGTTAGAATCCGCCTCGGTAGGAAAAAATGTGCAGCCATTTGCAGAGTTCGTAAGACAATCCATGCAGGAGATAGAACCAATATGAAGTGGATATTGACCTGAATCCTAAAAATCGGGGCTGACAAGCCCCCTTAAAGGCCCGCAAATCTTCCAGCTTCATCGGTGATCTATTACAACAAATACCTAATTCCACCAAAAGTCTTCCATTAGTCAGGGGAGATCAAGCCGTTCCTCTCAAATTGAAGTTGCTGGCATAACTACAATAAACTTATACAACTTGCATTTAACATAGACCTTGCCCATATTCGATTTCATGCTATATACTCATGGTATATAGCAATAATCAAATGAGGTGTGCCATGATATATCAAAGTAAAGTTTTTATGAGCAACCGAACTCAGAATGTAAGGTTACCCGCTGATCTCCGTTTCCCTGATAATGTTAAAGAAGTTACTGTTAGGTCAAGAGGCAAGGAACGAATTATTGCGCCCGCACAGAATACATGGGATAGCTTTTTTCTGTCTGATCAATCTGTAACTGACGATTTTTTACCTGAACGTCCTGATCAAGTAACAAGTGAAAGAGAATCTTTCGATGATTAAGTATCTGCTCGATACTAACATCGTGATTTTCACGATAAAAAGGCGCCCTGAATCCATTCTGCCTAAATTCAATAAGAATACAGACCACATGGCTATTTCTACGATCACATTAGCAGAACTGATTTTTGGGGCTGAAAAAAGTGGAAATCCTGAGAAAAATCTGGCAGTTATAGAAGATTTTGTTTCTCGATTAACTATTCTTCCTTATGACGAACAAGCCGCATTTCACTATGGAAATATTCGTGCATCACTAGAAAAAATTGGAAAACGGATCGGAGATAACGATCTGCATATTGCGGGGCATGCAAGAAGCAAAGGATTGATAGTTGTTACCAATAACACAAAGGAATTCAATAGGGTCGATGGATTGAGAGTGGAAGATTGGACACTAGATTGACAATACTAAGCAAAATCTGCCCCTGTTAGTCGAAGTCAGAGATATCACATAAAAATCGTACCGATATTATATTTTCTACAAGATTCAGATAATGCTTCCATTATACGGACTATTTATGCCTGAAAATTCCGTGATTAACTTTATCGTACATAGGATCCAGGCACCAAATTTTCTTCTTAATTACTCCTTATCACGCAAATCTTAGGTTATTTAATCACTAATTCTTCTTTTTCTGATAGTGACCTCCCAGAATCCAAAGGTTGAAACTCAAATCCTCGTAGGTAACCGTTGTTAACACAAACATTCACAACAACTCTATTTAAATAGGCATCATTCAATGCTGAAGTAAATTTATCTGCGTTATCAGACATTAATTTTCCGTACCAAATACCATTAACTTTAACATTCACACTCGGCCCCTTTCTTAGCCAGTTTGATGAATAACTTACACTATCTATACGAGTTTCTTTAATAAATTCACCATCGCAAACTGCAACTAATGGATTTCCGGCAAAAGCAGCAAAAGGAAATAAACAAACTATAAATGAGATTATTTTTACCATTTTCATTTCCACCTAAAAAATTGTTAATAGTTTCATCGATGTTATTTATACCATGACCTAAAACATTCTTAACTCATACCAACGGCCAATTTAATATCACCACACTATCGTTATAATTATTGTTGGAACCATTTTCTGTGCCAACAATGGCTATCCCCAGTTTTCCATCAAATGTGTTATAGGAATAACGAAGTTTACAAGGTTTACCGTCTCCCTCAATTTCAATACAGACTTTCCCTTTACCTGATGTATAAGTCTTGATACCAATGACATTATCTGTTCCTTTTCTGATTAATGTATCTACTAGAAGGTCGTCAATATATACTTTTATGGTTTGTTGATGGATATCCGTATTGACATAAGCTACCAGACCAAATCTTATACTATAAGGTAACTGGAAGCAGTGTTTACCTGTGTCATTAGTGCCACATTCTCCACCACAATTTACCCCTTTGTCATTACCTCGATCACTGCCTAATAAATCAGTATCAACCGATACCGCAGCTTGAACTTTTTTGAAGGTGACGCCTTTCTAATTACTTTGAATGGAAGGTAGATCATGATCAATAGCATTCAATTTTAAATTAAACCGGGTATTAGCATTTCCTTTGAAAAAGTAAATAAAATGGTGCCCCCTAGCCCCCACAACAGCCGCATCCAGATTTCCAGCGAACCCCATGTATTCACTACATCATTCCTTTTTTATCTTTTCATTACCTGTTATTCTAGGGTTTTATTAAATCTTTCGCTACCAGACAAAAGATAACAACAATGATTCAAGAGCTTTCAATTTAAATCTGCCACATATTTTTATCTGAATGGTGTTGTAAGAAAATTTCACACTGCATAAATTAATACGGCTGAGAAGTTATATTCAATCTTATAAATTAACAAGTCATTAACTTATTTAGGCGTATTGATTTTATGGTAAAAAACAAAATATATGCTAAGGGTAAGACATATATAATCAAGTAGAAAAGTATTATTCTATGCTTTCATATTCCTATAATAGCAATTATTATATAAAAATAATATAAAATTACAGCTAGAATAATTAAACATTAAAATTAAAAACTTCATATCAAAATATAGATAAAAATTAATAAAAACATCAACAAATAAAACTCAGAAATAATTCCTGAATAAAAATTCCCAAAAATGGCCCACTTTTCTGTGAGCCACCTTATTAAAACCTTTTTACTGATTTACAAAGAGCTGATTAAGCAAATTTCCCCTTGCCAATCGTGGTATCTATCCACGCCATTGCTATAGCCGCTTTCGCTCGACTCTCCAAGCTTTCAATAAAACCATTATCACCGGCAATCGGGGCAAAACTACTCATGGCCTGAATCAAGGAATCAACTGCATTATCTGACAGTGCCGTAAATTTACGCTCGCCTGATGCGTCCTCATTACCCATCTGTATCACCAGCTTGGCACGATTGCCATTAAAATAATCATTAAAGGTGACCGAACCCACCGATTCAAATCTCCCCTGAGCAGTGTTGTCCTGAGTAGGGCGATTCACTGACAGCACCAGATCATACCCGCTACGCTGCAACCACAAGTTTCGCCAGTCAACACCGTTAAACAGGACCATATCTTCTGCGTTAATATCGCTCACTCGGTTATCAATCACCTCTCCACTCACCACAAAGCTATCCACACCCGAGCCACCCTGAAAACTGTTCTGATACCCGCCTAACACCAGCAGATCCTGACCTTCTCCGCCATCAAATTGGCTGAACTTCGAAATAGCGGCGGCTATCAGATGATCATCACCTTCTCCGCCGTTGACTACCGCATGGTAGCCCATCAGCTTAATCGCATCATTGCCGGAATAACCATCAATCCGGTTGTCATTACCAAATACTCTGGCAAAGTCGGCGCCGCCACCCAGTTCGGCCTGATTATTATTGCCGATGATCACCGCATAATCCTGACCTTCCCCAGTATCCACCCGGTTATAGTTGCCGGAAGTGACGACGTAATCCTGTCCGTTACCAGCATCAATAAAACCGCCTTCACCAAAGATAAATGTCTGGTCATTGCCTTCCCCCATAAAAACATGGTTAATACGCCCGGCCACCACTGCGGTATCATCCCCCTTACCGCCAAACATCCAGTTTTCACGTCCCATCAGGATGCCAAGATCATTGCCTTCACCACCGGTAAAGATATTGGAAGTCCCTAGCGAGTAATAGACATCATCACCGCGACCACCCCAGAAGTTGTTGTTATCGCCCAAATAAGCGCCGAGATCTTTACCGTCACCGCCCCAGTTGAAGTTATAATTCCCCAACGATACATGGATATCACCATCACCGTGCAAATGGCCGCTGTTACGCAGGAAATCAAATGTTTTTTCCTCCATATTAAGCAGATCGGTCGTCAGATTTTCTTTCAGGTTAGCCACTAACGATTTCATCTCTTGTTGCTTCTTTTCGCTGAACATCGCTGCAAACAGATTAGGTAAGTTCAGCGAATTAAAACCAAATGCAGGCTTGGGTTTATGATTGGTCTGAACATTTTCTCCATTGATACTCACCGAAAATTCTGGTTCCTGACGCTCATCGGGCGCTTTCTCTTTCAGACCATGACTCTCCACAAATGACCTGACGCCATCCTCGCCCATATCAATGCCCGCCTCCAAGCTATCAAGTAATCTTTCTGGATTGGTGAAAGCTTGCAATTGATCACCACTAAATTCCCCAATCACTGCCAGCATCTCTCTCAGAATCGCCTCACCATCAACCGATTCGCCTGTGCGGGAAATAATTTTCCCCTCTGCGGTGTAATTCACCCCAAAAATATCCGCTAAGGTGGTATCTGTATTTATACTCGCCAATCGGCCAATCAGTTTATTCTTAAGCTGACGTGGCAAGTCCTGTGGATTATAGGTAAAGGTGGTCTTCGCCATGCCCGTTGCTGAATATTGTTGCGTCATCAGGCCAAACAGCGAACCCAAGTTAGTATCCAGAATCGACTGGATATGGTCACCGAACATCAGGTTCCAGTTACCGGTTGTCACCTGAATATCGGCGCCACGCCCACCTACAGCGAAGTTAAATGCCAGTTTCTGATTGGCCTGACGGAATTGTTCTATACGACTTATTTTGCCCATACCCGTGCCCTTGCCATGTTCGCCTAGCCACTGATTAAACTTCTTGTTCAACGTCAATTCGGCGTCATGCTTCAAACCACGGCTGCTACGCTCATGTTGCGAATCCAGATCAGTCAATGTGTTGTAGTCTACGCTGCTGGTTTGGTCCAAACCGGACATATCCTCCACAAACCTCTTCGCACTAGCAATGGTCCACTGCTGATCTTGTGCCGCCAGCCAATCCTGATCATCACTGGAACCCGCAACCCCTTGCAGTACATCGGCAATACGCGCGGCACCATCAAACGGATTAACCAACGGCGGTGTTGGAATAGATTTATCCATCATCACAATCAGGTCATTACTGCGGCCTTGGTTGAAGCTGACATTACGATTACCGATAAACATCTGCGCCCCTTCAAACGCTTGATAACCTGCAATATCGAAGCTCTGTTTGCTATCACCATTGCCGATGTGCACCATCACATTGTTATCACCGAAGGCCAGTGATTTAAAACCACCGCTACCCACTTTAATACCGACGTTCGAGGTTCCCCAGTTGAAGGCCGTAAACTCCCCATCTCCCACATTCACCTGGATATTTCCGGAGTAACTGAGTTGATTATTCGATTGATCGTCGGAGTCAACCTGAATCGTATTTTCACGTTTCTTTGGTTGAACTAATACTTCATTGTGACCCGTAATTGCTCCTTTAATAACGGTATCAGCTTCGGTATGTCCTACCCTGGAGAGGTTGATATCACTTTCAGCAATACCGCGACGAACCTGTTCGGTATATGTGATCAGCTCATTCTGGTCATTCCAACTTAATACGATTTTGTTATCAGGCAGATTGTTAACCCATTGGTTATTTTGATCACGAGTAAATTTGCGTCCACCAGCATCAACAGCCACTTCACTACTACGAGCGGAAACATCACTGTGAATACCTTGCTTATCTAACACAGTGATAAAACGACGAGCAAAGCCATCCCGTTTGTCATCACTTATCAAAGAACAACCCACAATACTGATGTGATCAGGTTTATGAGTTATGCGTTTACTCAGATTAATGTCCTGATAAAACCGCGTTAAGCTGGTCGCCAGTTCATCAGCAGCATAACCACTCAGACGAACGTTATTTTGCTCCGACGTATCACGACCATGACCGACAATCTGCCAACGCAACTTACCGGATAATCTGGCAAGATCGCCATAAACCACACGATATTTGCCCTTAGAGTTAAGTTGAACCACGACGCTAGAATCTGAGTGTTTACCCGCCAGATTGGCTGCGGCTTTAGCGACGACCGGATCATCCTCCATTTGGATAATAATCTGGCCATCAAAGCGAGTTTCACGGCCATCAGCTTGTGGCGTCACCTTTTCTATTTGCCAGTCACCGAGTGGCCTGCTTATTTTCTTATCCTGCTGAGTATCGTCGATAATAGTAGGTTCTGGCCCGTTATTCTTACCCGATAACCCATCTAACTCCTCCACCGAAGGGCGACTTTGTGGCTTCACCCAAGCATGTTTTTGATAGAACTCCCCAGTTTCCTGGAAAGCGTTATCCAGCGCCCGGCTTACCCACACTTTGCCTTCTTCACCGGCAATATCCACCAGATCCCGATAATTGGCAGTGTAGCTGTTCAGTATCTGCTTACGTTGTTCGTCACTGGTTACCTGTAGTGCCCGATAAACCGCCAGACTTTCGTTGACAGAGTGACCACCATCAAATACCAGAAACTCCAGCGTGTTGAGATAGCTCTGCCCAGCCGAGAAGGTAGACTGTTCACTGGCAATCTGTTCACTGGCAATATAGTTATTGAGGTGAACCATGATATTGGTCGAGCCAGAGGCTCCCGTCACCACAGAGTGGCCTTGCGCTAACGCATTACTCTCAAATTCCGTTTCCCATCCGGAGACCAAAATTCGACCCGCAGCAACCTTTCTGCCATATAAAAAGTCATCATGTTTGTTATTGGCAGGCTGGTAGGGCAGCGCCGTACCATAATCGTTGGTCTGCTTTTCGGTTATTTCGACTTCATACGTGACATCAGCCCCGCCAGTCAGTTGACTACTGGTCGAACGGGCTTTGGTGATAACATCCTCATAGAAGCGATCCCCTTCAACCTTCCACGCTGCACGATCCATCCCCATTCCTGGGGTAATGGCCATTTTTACTGCCAGAAACGGTACCTTAATCACAGCAAAACCATCATCAACCTGAGTCATCATGATTTTGAAGTTGGCAAAAGTCGGTTCGTCCAGAAACGTTGTCAATTCAGGCACCCGACTAAACCAGGGACGAAAGTCCTTGTTAATGGCTCTGGCGAAACCGGCCATCTTTTTAGCAATAATCTTCTCACGCTCGGCTACATCAGGATAAAAACCCCCTATCCATTGTTCAAATTTCTCTACCAGAAATTGCCCTGTCTGTCTGGAAGTAGTCATGGCATCCCGTGGCGCTGTTTTCACCAATTCATGGGCCAATTCAGAATCAAAATGGCGGCCAAACAGGTTGTCAATATATTGTCCAGTCGTCTTTTCTTTACGGGCATCAGCCAGTAACTGCTGAGTTAACGTGTGTAATTCAGGATGTGTCTGCAACTGAGTCGCCGCATCCTCAAATAGCTTAATGGTTTCCTGTCGGGTTACTTGTCCGCTAAGCCAAAGGTTTTTGGCCCGTTCAATTAGCGGCATACCTTCGGGAATAGCTTCTTGTTGCAATCGGCTAATGAAAACGATGAAGCTTTCACTTTCAGTTTTAGGCGCTTCCCGCTCCGCAGCAGAGTTAATCTGGGTCAATGGCTTGATTTGTAAATCAGTAAGACGATTAATTTCACCTTGCGCGATATCGCTTTTCAGGCCCACCACGCGCCCAAATCCATCAAAGGATACCTGTTGGTCAAACTGTGCGACATGGTCAGGCGCTAAGCTAATCCCTAAAATCCCGGCTGATTCAGCTCTTTTCGCTTGAAGGTAGGCAACCAGTTCGCCCATCTCAAAACGCAGGCTTTTGACTAATCGACTACGCTTGGCAAATTCATTGGGATCATGCTGTTGCCAATGAACAAGCGCTTGCTCAAGCCGCAACACATGCTGTTCATCAGGCTGTTCGACCGTATTGTTAAAAGCCTCACGTACTGCCACCAGCGCCTTACTGGGCCGATCAGCATTTATCTGACCAAGATGTCTCTTCGTTGAGTCAATAAACTGTTTGTCCCCCTGACTCAGTAAGAAAGGCTCAAACTCCCTCAGGATGGAAGAATGGGATTTAAGGCTATCGCCACCAGCAACTTGACCTAACCCTTGCAAATTGATACCCGAAATTACAGGTGCTTTTCTGGTTAACTTTCTCGGTTGATTTGAGATAGATTGCACAACGCTATCAGATGACGTTCCGGTAAGCAGGGAGATGATCGAAGCACCGGAATTTTCCGCACGAATACCCCTGTTGATCTGTAGCCGGTTAATCGCCTGTCGCGCACTATTTAATGCCGTCAAATCTGCCGCTGTTAGCGTTAGATCTTCACTGTTCCAGCCACTAGCTTCCGTTTTGGACTCAGGATTGATATGACTTTTCGGTTTCACTATGTCGGTTGGTATATAAGCCTCTCCAGACAAACCACTGCCGGTCGCCCCGATACGATCTGGTTTTGCATTATCAGCCTGCTTCGCCCCTTTCGCATCAACCTGTGTCCGAGCAGCTTTATTTTTCGCCGCCGTGCTATCACTTTCACCACGCTTTTTCGCTTCTTCATACGCGGTATGAGCGTCACTTTCCGCTTTTGTTGCCCGCAGACGTTGTAAATCTGCTTCTTTCTGTCTTGATTTCGCTTTTGTACGCGCATCCTCAATATTGTCGTCTGCGTTCTTTATATTCTGATAACTTTGCGCTAAACCTGCTTCTGATTTGCCAACTGCATTTTTTACTTGCTGTTGGTTATCAATAAAGCTCGGCTGTAAATCAGCTAACTTTTTCTGTGAAATAAACTTGGTGTCATTTAATTTCTCTTGAGTACGGTCCAAATATCCCACAGCAAACCGGTTACGCCACTCATCACCCGATTTCCCAACGTAATTCCCATAGTCATTAAGCGCATTCAGACGTTGAGTCATGGAGAGAAATTCTTTCGTTACTGCCCTAGATTCTTCACTTATTGCATCACGCTGTAGTTGTCCATTGGTATTCAGCACACTTTGATTTGTTGATTCCAATTGGGATTGTGATGTTGAAATTGTTTTAAGTTGGTCATCCTTTTCTTGTTCCAGAATGCGGCGATTTTCCTCCGCTTTCTCTTTATCACTTAACGCATTTTGCGCAGCGCTGTCCTGTTTTGCATGTTTAATCACAGCATCAGCTTGCGATGATGATTCACTCTGAGTCGAATCAACCTTGTCTCCAATGTGCAAGGCATTCTGGATGGCCTCTGTATCAGGAGTCTCCACTTGAGTTACCGTGCCACTTAATTTATCACGCAGATCCGAACCCACTTCGTCAATGGCATTCATCTGGAAACCATCAATGGCAGAAACTTCAGTTAAATTAATTGCCCCTCGGCCTTTATAGGTTCCAGAAGTATTCGCCTCATTACCGTGGATCAGATAGTTAATCGCGTAGCTACCTTCCACATTTAACACAGTTTGTTTAATATTTTTAAACAGGAAGGGAAGGTTATTACTTTGCGTATTGCTTTCCGCAATAGAAAGCGTGTAGAAATCGCCATTACCAATCTTAATCGCCACATTATTACGTGCATAAGAGGCGTTAATCCCCAGACCATCACCCACATGGATATTGGCATTGCCTTTACCTTTCATGATCGCAACATTGAGACCATGCCCGACTTTCGTATTAACGTTATATTCACCCCACACTGCGTTAACGGAAACACCATCACCCACTTTGGTATTGACATTAAAATCGCCATGCGTCGCGGTGACACTTAAACCATTCCCTACCGTGGTCGTAATATTGGTTTTGCCTTTTGCCGCGGTAACCTGCATACCGTCACCCACTTTGGTGACAATATTTCCTTGACTCCACAAGGCATTAAAGCTGTCACCGTTACCGACTTGAGTCACAATATTAGCATCCGCTTTGGCAAGCACCACATTGCGCCCATCACCGACCTTGGTAATCACATTGGCTTGGCCCCATGCGCCGGTATAATCATCACCTTGTCCCACATGGGTGATGATATTGGCATCACCCTGAACAACCGTGACTTCCTGCTTATTACCCACTTTGGTAATGATGTTCGCTTTACCTTTCGCAAAGTTATAACGGTTACCATCACCAACCTGCGTTAGAATATTAGCGTCCCCCCAAACCGCATTAACGCCAGTACCGTTCCCCACTTTAGTAATGATATTGGCTTTACCTTTGGCGAAACCCACCGTCGTACCATGACCAACATGAGTCATGATGTTACCCACATCGGAAATCAGTAAACCGACGGTTGTCCCGTCACCCACCTTCGTTAGGATATTGCCCTTACCAAATAGCACGGCAGCCGTGGTTGATGATCCCTTATGGGTGATGACATTAGCCTCCGCCGCCGCAACCACTCCCATAAAATCATCCCCCACTTTGGTGACAATATTCGCCTCTCCTAACGCTAAAACACCGGTTAAGCCATTGCCGGAATGAGTCATGATATTGGCTTGACCAAACATTGCCGCCAATGTTGTACCATCACCTACTTTGGTCATTACATTCAGCTCACCGGCAAACAAGCCAATACTGGTGCCATTACCTACATGCGAATAGATATTGGCTTCACCAACCATCAAACCGAACGCCAAATCATTGCCCACTTTCGTCAGGATATTGCCCTGCCCGATCATCACAGCAAAAGTTGAGCCATTACCAATATGGGTCATCACATTGACCTCACCGATCATTGCAGCCAGCGTCATGCCGTTACCCACTTTGGTGGCGATATTGCCTTTAGCCAACATCAAGGCAACACTCATTTCATCACCAATGTGAGTAAACACATTACCGGCGGCTATCATCAATGCCAGCGTTTTACCCTCCCCCACTTTGGTAAAAACATTCCCCAAGCCCCCCATCAACCCCCATGCATCACCCTTGCCAACATGGGTAAAGATATTGCCAGCACCAATCATGGCCGCAATCGCAGTGCCACTACCCACTTTGGTAAAGATATTACCCGCTGCTCCCATGACTCCCAGAGTCTGACTGCTACCGATATGAGTGAGCACATTACCGATACCGAGCATGATACCCGTGGTGTCATCATTTCCGACTTTGGTCAAAATATTAGCGCCACCTAACATCACACCCGTCGTCCTCCCATTACCAATGTGAGTAAGCACGTTGGCACCACCACCCATCAGCGCAGTAACCCTGCCTCTGCCCTTTTTCGTGAGAATATTGGCGCCACCTAACGCAACCGCCGTGGTATCTGATATTTCATCATTGTTGAGATGAGTGAGAATATTCGCACCACCAAGCATACCGGCAACCAAATCACCGGCACCAAGCTTAGTCAACACATTGGCGCCACCCACCAATACCGAAGAGACCTTCCCCCCACCAGTCTGGGTCACCACATTAAAACCGCCGGCACCCAACCAATTTGCGTTGCCATTACCTATTTGGCTATGGGTGTTATACCCCCCAAGCATGATAATCCGGCTGTTACCATCGCCTTGGTGGATCGAAATATTACCCATCGCTAAAAGATGAGCCAGATACCGCCCATCACCGATTCGAACCAATACATTTGCCGCACCGCCAGCATAAACATCCATTTCTCCACGTTGGCTTTGATGAACCAACACGTTTGCCAGACCTGCGCCACGGAACGTCATATCGCCCTGTTCCCCACGTCTCACAATCACATTGGCAGCACCAGCCCCGTCAAAATTGACATTGCCACGTGTGACACTGGAGGTAATGACATTGCCTCCCCCCATGCCCTTGAAATTAATGTCACCGGCGCTGTCACCCATATCAGCGGATAATTTCACCAACTCCTGATGACTATATTCTTCTGTGTGTGCTAAATGCTCAGAAATACGACGTACTGTATTCACTTTATATTGCAGATTGGTTAGTGAATATTCGCCTATATCCATTGAGCAATAACCATTTTTGAGTGAAAAATCTTCGGCAGCCAGATTGCCGGTATGATCACCCGCTTTGTACCACGCACTGGCGTAATATTGCAGCGCACCGGTTTTAGCATCATTTCTCAACTCAACCATCACAACTTGGGTATATGACTCAACATACTTGGCATAAATATAAGTGTTCGGTTGACGGTTCGATTTCACTGCGGAAACATCCAATATCAAACCACCAGAATGGATTGCATGCCTATACATTTTGGCATCAATCAACGTGACATCTCCGGCTCTGGCAGTGGTTCCACCGGCATAAGTCACCCAATGGTTTTCCTGCAAATTTTCTTCAACCGTATGCTGAATAATGACGGGGTGATGATGTTCAAAGATTAAATTAGAGAGGCGATAACCACCATTGATACTTATATCAACAAATCCGTTGTCTGAAGAGATATTCTCCGTAGCAAGATTCTCAAGGTGATTGCCCTCTTTATACCAAGAAGTGGCGTAATAACCGAGCTTACCGGTTGCAGGATCATTTTGAAGTTGGACCTTAACGAGCTCAGTATACATTTCATTGGTAAATGCAAAGAGATAAGAGTTAGGCTCAATAGTTGATTTAATACCTGTCACTTGTTGGGATTGCTGAATCCAACTTCCTCCCATTGTCGCTGTCGTTAACACGATCTCTTCGGCTTTAGCGTATTCCAGCGCTTCATTACGAGAACCGCTACCTGCGCCGATTCTTGATATTTCATTGTAAGCACCGGCACCATTGAAGTTAATATCACCCTGTGCGACATCAGAATAAATCCGGTTATAACCCCCTGCCCCGTCAAATTCGATACTACCGTGGGTCTGTCCATATTGATCTTGACTTTGGCGCAAGCGTTCAACGCGGTTTGATGCCCCTGCTCCATGCAAAATAATATTGCCTTCTTTACCTTTACGTATAATGTGGTTATCAGCGCCGACACCTGTGAAATTAATATTGCCGCTTTCAACCCGCGAACTGAGACTATTCGCTGCTCCCCCACCTTCAAATTTCATATCACCGTGGCTTTTCTCATAATGATCATACCAGGTACGATCAATTTTATTACCGGCACCGGCGCCGATAAAATTTAAATTGCCCTGATTCGTTTCATGCCATAATTCGTTATAACCACCAACACCGTCAAAAGTCACATTACCGGATTGCCCTTTACGACTCAGGCCATTATAAGCCGCCGCCCCAGAGAAATTGAGATTACCGTGGCTCCCCCGGTGATCGATAAAAACCCCTCCCGCCGCACCAGCAAATGAAATATCACCATCACCACTCTTATCAATACCCGAATAACCCGCAGCGCCATGTACGGCCAGATCACCTTCCTTATCCACTATTTTTAAATATCCGGCGCCACCATTGACAACCTTATTACCCGAATCAGCATAGACCGTCGCTCCAATTGACCCGATAGTAATATGATCATCTCCTCCTTTGGCATAAATAACCCCTCCGACACCAATGGCAACAATATTATTGCCATCATCATCATCGTAATATTTCCCAGTAAAGAAATATTCTGTACTGCGGTTTGATGATTTCCCCATAAACAGTCCCTTAATTTAGCTGAGGTTAAATAGAAAAGCACTACATCTGACAGATACAGCAGCGGTTTTGAGAATCTAATTTTCCGTGGGCAATGCAAATCCACCGTTCTTTCCACGGTAAAAAAAATATAATGACAGCCATTAATCAGGTATTATTTATATAATTTGGCCTAATTAGGCAGATTACTCTAACTCTATTAAGAATGAGAAAAAATGCCTTTGTTATAACTAATATCAGAAGTGATTTGTTCAAACTTTTTAAACATACTTCTTCCTCAACAAGAAATTTATTCACAAAGATTGTGAAATATATAGTGAAGCAGAAACCCTAAGCTCAGAGACATAATGAGATAATATATCTACAAATACGGTCAAATGAATAAGTAGAATAAAATAATATAGAGCAAAAACTCAAAATCAACATTAATACATGAGAAAGTCTGTTTACCCCACACATATTGCCCCATATCCCCACATTGATGTTAATAATGCAAATAAGATAGTAAAAAATAACATTTCACTTCCATTATTCTTATCTACATAAATACGACCAATAACTATACCCTTCATCTTTCAAGCTGCTGCTTTGTTGGCTGCTTTCACTCACCCCAGTCACATAGTTATCTATGCTCCTGGGGATTCGTTCATTTGCCGCCGCGCTGCAACTCGAAATCTATTAGGTATACAATATTACTAACTATAATGAGTTACAATAATAGCAAGATTGGATTAACTGGCTCATATTATCGTCTTTAATTTAGCTATCACGATTGATAAATGTACTTCCGATCGATGGTAGCGATATTGAACCCTCAGTTCAACAACCACGGTTGCGTTTCTACCGTTCTATCCACTGTTAACATCCTCCACGTCCTAAAAAGCATAACAAGAGCGTTCCTCGTTACACTAACAGTGATGAGCAGCCCTCCGTGCCTTTTGTCATATCAAGCTCATCTTTGCTGATATTTTTACTTCCCAATAGACTTGCATGTTATACATGTGAAGTAACGGATAGCATTAAGCAAAAATTAAATTCAAATAAAAAAACCAAGTTTATGTTAGTGTCGTTCATTAAGTATTTACTACTTAATGCCAATGAAAGTCACTATTGCAAGCTACTCTTTTAAAAGGGTAGTAAACACAAACAGTACGTAAAGCCAACAACATATACGTAACACAACAGGCGTAATCTGCTTAGTTTAATCTTCAAGCCACATCAAAAATGTATTCAAAAACTATTTTTTTTCGTAGCAATGTTCATATTTACCCTTTATTACACATAAAAGTAAATAAAACAGTTTAACATAACAGCTGTTAAGCATTAGGATAAATAATTATTTACCCATTGATAATAGAGAGGATGCTGATAATTTCGGGTATAATCTGCACCTATTTTTACCATTAATGATAGATGTTTTCCAGTTAAGAAATGCCCGATATTAGTCACAGCAGCGAGCACAACAACAGTCTCCAACCATTCTTTCAATAAATCACTAAAATAATACTCACCTAAAATAGTATATATAGTTATATTCTTTAATGTTTAAAGTTTCATTATTAAATAGTAAAAAATCAATTAATAAACATACGCTTTTTGACGAGAAAAGCATTATATCCTATTATAGGGCTGTCCACTTAAAACATAATCGACAAAGCAACCATTCAGATAATGATTTAAATAGAAATTTAGGAGCCACTATGTCCAATATAAGAAACAAGTCCAATCTTATTACGCCACAATTAACCCTGATGTGGGATAAAAGCAATGAACCTTGGGGGGCCAGAGATAACCAGTCAAGATTTATTTATGCTAACCCTGCTTTTTATCAACTGCTCAACCTTCCTGAAGATTTCGATATTATAGGGCTTTCCATGGGTGAATTACCCTCACCTATTGCTGAATATGCAGAAGAATTCCACCGTCAAGATCAAAAAGCCATTCAAACTATGCAACGCGTCACTTCACTGGAAACCCATCAGTTTGGAGAAAATGACGTTAAACAAACTTATATTTGTGATAAATTTCCCCTTTTTGACGAGAATAATGATTGCATTGGGATCTTCTTTCATATGTATAAAGCTCAAGATTTTTCTGTTGCTTACTATTATGAGAGAACATCACCATCAACCCTGGAATTTATACCGCCTAATAACATATTGACGCAAACCGAGTGGGAAGTGCTTTTTCTAACCCTGCGTTCACAGGATGAAGAGAGCATCGGTAAAGAACTAGTGATGAACACAGAAGATGTTGTTAATCATATTCAGTCAATTTACCAGAAATTTAATTTACCACCACAGATAGAATTAGCAGATTTCTGTAAGAAGAATAACTACCATCTTTATATTCCTGAAAGATTTCTTACGATTGGTAGCAAGGAATTGTAAATTTAAATTACTAACAATTAATTGTAAAATAGGATTTCATTATGAATAAAATCAACAAATTAGATATTTCACTTCAAGTCATTAACACTATGCAGCAAAGTAATGAACCTTGGGGAATAAAGGATAAAAACTCATGCTTTATTTATGGTAACCTAGCATTAAAATCTCTTAAGAATTTTTCAAATTCATTTGAATTTGAAGGACTGTATGACAATGAACTTCCTTGGAATGGCGCTGAATTTGCAAAAGAATTTGTTATTCACGATAAAAATGTAATGGAGAAAGACATAAGAATATGTTCACTTGAAACACATATGTTCGGTAAAGATAAATTTCTTTCATCTTATTTCCAAGAAAAATATCCACTCTATAATGATGAACAAGAATGTGTAGGTATTTTGCTTCATGGCTGGAAAGTTGAAGACTTTTCATTCACCCGTCTATTTCATGGAAAACTTCCTGCATCTATATTATTCCAACCACCGACTGATTTATTTACTCAACGTGAATGGGATGTTATTTTCCTTATGTTACACAAATATACCAGTAAGCAAATCGGTAGGATGTTAAATATCTCCTATCGTACTGTTGAAACCCATATCTCACGAATATATAAAAGATGTAGTGTTCATTCTAGCAAACAATTGGAAGAATATTGCCGCACGAATGATTATGATCTCTATGTACCAGAAAGATTTGTGAATCAAGAAAGCAGAATGTTTCTTTAAACCCTAAATTACAACGAAGTGTTTATGAAGAAGAACTATGCAATATCACCTCAAATTATTAACATAATGGAAACAAGTCATCAACCGTGAGGAAAAAAAGATAGTTCTTCATATTTTATTTACGGTAATTCCACTGAAAAAATCATGATTACCTGAAAAGAACATATAGAGTTATAAATTTTTATGAAGAAAATAAATTTGACCACTATATCCCAAAGAGATTTAAGGAACTTAAAAACAAAGTTTTTCTTTGACTCTCAAATTATCAAGGAGTTTTCATGAAGAACCATACGATATCATCTCAAGTCATTAACACTTTGCAGCAAAGTAATGAACCTTGGGGAATAAAAGATAAAAATTCATGTTTTATTTACGGCAATCTAGCACTCAAGCATCTTCACAATATTTCAGATTCATTTGATTATGAAGGGCAATATGATGATGAAATTCCTTGGAGTGGGGCGGGATTTGCAAAAGAATTCGTTATTCACGATCAAAGGGTAATGGAGAAAGAAGCAAGAGTATGTTCACTTGAAACACATATGTTCGGGAAAAATAAATTTATTTCATCTTATTTCCAAGAAAAATATCCACTCTATAATGATGAAAACGAATGTATCGGCACCATTCACCATGCATGGCAAGTCAAAAACTACTCATTAGCCAGTCTACATCAATATTATAAAAAACTACCAGCATCGATTATACTCCAACCACCTAGCGATATTTTTACGCCACGTGAATGGGATATCATTTTTTTCTTTTTACAAAAATATACCAGACAACAAATTGGGCAGAAATTAAACATTACTTATCGTACCGTTGAAACCTATATGGTCAAGATATATAGCAAGATAGGTATTCATTCCAGCCAACAACTGGAAGAATACTGTTTACAAAATAATTTTCATCATTATGTACCAGAAAAATTCTTATTGTCATAGCAATTTTATTATTAAACCATTTTGCTCCTGACAATAATATTCAATCTGGACGTACCAGAAGAAATAACGGTGGCCTTAACTTATTAATAAGGCTACCGCTAATATACCCTTGCTGGCGTAAATGGCGGATCAACACATTCCCTTCCGGTACAAACTCAGTGCTGAAACGCACCAGCCCCATACCTTTGAGTTCAGCATTGATGTCATAACGCAGATGCCCGGTGCAAGCTCCGGCAATAACGTGATATCAACCCGCTTCAAACGCGGTTCATAACACATGGGACCTCCAATTAATTACTTAAAACACTATCCCTCTCACTTTATCGTTGTTCGAAAGCATCCGGTCTTCTACGAAAAGTTTTCGTTATTGCATCCCAAAACGCGATCAATTCATCTTCGGTATAGGGCGTTGCAGGTAACTGGTAATTCATTAACATAATAACAACACAGACTTTTTTATTATCCAACACCATATCATTTGCAATAAAATCAAATTGATAACGCGGATTATTGTCAAGAGATTGCACACCTACTGCTAATAGCTCCTCCCCATGAATCCCATTTATCTCTCTTTCCCTCTTTCTTATTATCCTGCCATAGTTAACGAACCAATCCCTTTCAATCTCACTAATACATTCAAGTAAAGCGTCTTCCCCTTTAAAGTCATTAACGATTCTAATACTGAATGTGAAATGGTCATCCTGATTTCCCTGATAGACAAACATCATATTCTCATTATCATTATCATGACTGGCAATAAAACCATCAGGGATACAGATTCCTGCCTCTGTTGGAATATCGGTATCCTTTCTGCCACTGATTCTGGCAATTAGCCTTTGCATTTTGTCCAGAGTTTGAGAAAGAATTTTATATTGGCTTTGATTCAATCCAGATTTTATATAAAGGTTTCTTGAATAACTGTATTTATCATCTGATATTTCTGTAAACTTCATTTCTATAATAAAAGCAACCCCATTATCATATAAATGGGCTTCTAATACTCGGGGAAAGCCGGGTTCACTGACACTATGATTTCTATCAAAAATCACACCATATAAGTTTCCCTGGAGATGATAAGCCTTCTTTAAAAAGGGCAGATCTTTCGTATCAGCAGTCTTAGTCGTCCTTAATTTTTGTTCTCTCATCTCTATCCGCTGTTCAAATGCGGATAAATTCATACGCTTGGTGTCTATTTTTGCATCACCAATAAATATTTCATTATTGATGATATTTTCAAACACCAAAGGAATATCAATCAGATAATGCCCGACACAACGCGTCTGCATATTGGCTAATATTTCAGCTTTCATTCTCTTTTCCTTCTTAGGTTAAAACGGGATAATAAGAGGCAGGGAAATATCACTGCCACAGGGCATAAGTTGCTTCAATGATTCCTGCCTGTGCCGGAAACCCTATTTATACCCTTCATCTTTCAAGCTGCTGCTTTGTTGGCTGCTTTCACTTACCCCAGTCACATAGTTATCTATGCTCCTGGGGATTCGTTCACTTGCCGCCGCGCTGCAACTCGAAATCTATTAGGTATATACTTTATGATGTCTCCAATACTGGCAACATTATTAATAATTTCTACGGTCGTTGGCAGACGACACAAAACTAATAAAAGCTCAGCATGTCATTATCGTCATACCGGGAAATAACCACGTCGGCGGTTAATCAGATAGAATATATTTACACAAACAATTCATATTTTCGCAATACACCCATACATGAGCCGGACAAATGATTTCCTAATTTTCCTATCTTCTTAATGGGTGCCTATAAAAATCAACTCTTTTTTTCAAAAAAATACGATTTTTTATGCAAAATCCTTATCGTCACCGATATAACAGCATGTCAAACAGAATATTTAAACTCCATTACAACAACATGACATTTATTGACAAAAATAAACTTGCATTGATTGCCATAAAATGAAGACACCCTGAATACGCTGTTATAATCATCTCCCTATGATAACAACGCCTATTTTCATTTTATTCAATAGATTATATCCGTTTCAATCTCATCATGCCTTTTTAAACCGCATTCACCAAATCACGATAAAAAAGAATAATTTTCATTCATGATATGCGAATAATAAAATACTCAACAATATCCAAAAAACCGCATAGCAATATCCCCACCTCACTTAGAAAAGTATAATTAGGTTGCTCACCAATATAACCAAACATACCTATCGGAATATCTGTAGTGATATTTTTATGACCAGCTATTCTGTTAACGAAAATAGTTAACAGTTACGCTATTTCCCTATTTATCCCCAATAGCATGCATTATTCCTCCACCTGAGTCAGGAAGGTTTGCAAATTCAGGGTGCGGTCAGCCTTCATCCCCTCTGATACCCGGTTTTTCCCATCTACGCAAGCGCAGTATCCTGCGTGCTGGCATCAAATTCATAAGGCACCGAAGTGATTAACATTCGGTGCCTATATTCAGCAAGATTATCCGGCTATTATATGCCCGTTATCTTTCAAGCTGCCTCTTTGTTGGCTGCACTCACTCACCCCGGTCACATAGTTATCTATGCTCCCGGGGATTCGCTCCCTTGCCGTCGCGATGCAACTCGAAATCTATTAGGTATAAAAA
>NZ_JAHZMK010000030.1:2976-4102 GCF_020387775.1 Photorhabdus antumapuensis | reverse complement strand
TCAGGCGTGATAAACCGGCCAATTTCCGGCGCATAATACCGATACGTATTAAAATGCAGCCCCGTCTCTTTGTCAAAATATTGACCTGCATAACGCAGGTTTTGCCTGAAATCATAGCTTGTCGATGACAGGGCCGGATCAGTGAAGTAAGCCAGCGGCGGGCCACCCAGTTCACCAAAAATGTGATATTTTCCCGCCCACGCAATTTTCCCGTCCTCGTCCGTGACTTCCAGCGGCGCACCGTTGATATCGGTGTGGTACCAGAAGTAATTGTGCCTGGCTCCCCGTGTGACGATGCTGGCCAGCGGGGTGTAGCTGTCATGGGATTCATAGCAGTAGGTCTGTGTTTCGCCACTTTTCGTGTCACGCTCCTGCAACAGCCGCAGACCATGCCAGACAAAATCAGTTTGTTCATAACGCGCCAGTCCATCAATCCCGATTTTTACCCCCTTGCGGGTACGCCGCCCAAGGGCATCATAGTGATAACGTGCCGTTGTGTTGCCGATTTTCGCCACCGTCAGACAGTTGTCGCCATCATAGCGGTAATCCTGGGTTTCGTACCACCGACACTCCCGGCGGGTAATATTGCCGTGCGGGTCATGCTCATAGCGCCATTTCCGCCAGTAGCTCAGACGGTCGCCCTGCGGCGTCACCGCTTTAGGGATCCCCTGCTCTTCCGCCTCCTGTTCCAATATCGACTGCGGTTGATCCAGCAGGTTATCCGCCCGGTCATACCACAACATATCCTCATAAGCGCTGCCCTGATGCGTCACTTTTTTAAGGCGACTTTCAGAGTCATAAAGATAGTCAACTATGCCCCGGTAATGATCTTCCATCATCTGCAATTCGTCCTGGGGGCCGTAGACCCACGCCCGCCACGGCTTGCCCTCACTGAGATAGGGCAGGGGCTCGGCATCGGCCTGTTTCAGCGGCAGGCTGTACTGGTGGATACAGCGCCCCAGCGGATCATAATCGCGCAGCTGGAACAGTTTGCCCTGCGTGCGGCGGGTTTCACGATGCAGCCGGTCACGCTCAAATTCAGTGAGGAGTGTCTGTTCATGCCGGATCGCACTCAGGTGACCGGAGCCGTAGTAGAGCCAGCTTAAGGTGCCGCCCTGTGGCAGCG
>NZ_JAHZMK010000030.1:2621-2960 GCF_020387775.1 Photorhabdus antumapuensis | reverse complement strand
CGCCGTTCTGCTCGCGAATAACTCGCCCCAATGCGTCATAGTCAAAACGCACGGTGTTGGGCTCTATTCCCAGTTGTTTGCCGTTGTCGTTCGGTTCACGGCTAGCCTCCAGCAGCCTGCCCATGTTGTCCCACCGGTACTGGTAAGTGTCTGTGTAAGTTTCCCGCTGGATCAGCTGACCGGCCGCATCATAATGCTGGTGTACCTGCCGTTCCGGGTACTGGAACACGCGGTCACCCATGCGCCGTTCGGTGCTTAATAAGCCCGCCGCGTTGTATTCGTACCGGATGAGGGTGTCGTCAGGACGGATTTCTTCGATTAAGCGCCCTTCGGCATCAC
>NZ_JAHZMK010000030.1:2000-2603 GCF_020387775.1 Photorhabdus antumapuensis | reverse complement strand
AATTTGACGTTGTAAACGATCCGTCGCACAGACCACTTGACCTAATGCATTGTATTCCCAGGCGCGGGGCGCATTCTCATTGCGCTGGTGATGGGTTAGCTGACCCGCGCTGTCCCATGCCAGGTGTTCTGTGGAATCGTCAGGATAGGTAATGAGGATTAACCGGCCGCTATCGTTATAATCATAACTAGTCGTTTCCATCAGCGCGTTGGTAAAGCGGCTCAGTCGGTTCTCATCGTCGTAACGCCATGTGCTGCTTTGCCCTGAACAGTCGGTGTGGCGCGTCAACTGCCCCTGACCATTCCACGTAAAATGGCTTTCCCCGCCTTTGGCATCAGTCACTTTGTAGGGACGCACCGTATTATCAAAGCCGTAGTGATAACGGGTAGTTTGCTTCAGTGGCGAGGTTTCACTGATCAGCCGCCCAAATTCATCGTAAGCCAGCGCCGTCTCGGTGCCATCCGGCCAGAAGATAACAGTGAGCCGGTCGGTATCATTCTGGTACTGCCAGCCGGTCTGGTTGCCGTTGGCATCGGTGAAGCTCAGCTGACGGCCGTGCTTGTCCCATTCACTCAGACGGGTGTGCCCGTCCGCATCTTTGTA
>NZ_JAHZMK010000030.1:0-1856 GCF_020387775.1 Photorhabdus antumapuensis | reverse complement strand
CCACTGGTAATCACAGCGCAACCCCCGTCTGTCCTGATGCCATGCCATCACGCCCTGTTTCGTCCAGCCGAACTGACGCTGGAGAAGGTCATTGCGATGGCTGACCCCCGTCAGTTGGGCGTGCTCATTATAATGGTAACGGCAAAGCTGAATACGATGGCCGTCGTGCAGTTCGCGCCAGACGGCGGTAAGACGGGAGACAGTTTGGTTATCGTTTTCCATCATTACGTAATCGCAGTGCAGGTTCAGACCGCCATGGCCCGTGATGCTGACCATCCGGTTCTGCTCATTATAATGAAAACGCTGCTCGTTACCGACATTATTGCGGATGTGGCTCAGGCGGCTGAGGCCGTCATTATCAAAAGCCGCATAGTGATAAACTAATTCGCCTGCATCACGAATTTCCCATTTGCCCTCTTCCGTGTGTATCAGGTCGCTTTGAGCATCAGGGCAAAAACAGCGATGACCTGCCGGCACGTCAGGAAAAGGCACGGTATCCCCAGCAGGGGAACGCCAGAGCAAGCCGCCTTCCACGCGCGTGAGATGGCTCTCCCAGAACAGGCTCCAGCCCCGACCCAGTACGCTGTCATACTGATAACAGCTCAGGTAACTACGCTGCCAGTAGAGCGGTAATTCAGCATCAAAAACGAAGTCCAGCTCATCCTCATCGTTCAGGAATTTCTGACCGGCAATGACTTCCACCGGGTTCGTCAGAATACCCGCGACAGGCACAGCCACGGCAAGCGCCCCCAGCCGGCAAACGATTTTGCGGATTTTAGCCGCGCCCGGTATCTTGTTAAACAGCGTCTGCAACGCGCCGGGGCCTTTGGCTGCCGCGCCGCCGAAACTGATTAACCCGGCTGCAAACAGGGTTAAATCGGAAACGGTATACGCCCATTGGGGGATTTCCGGCACAATCTTTGCTGTCTGCGCCGTCCCGCCGCCGATGAAGACATTCGACGAACCGGTCATGACCGCTGCATCACAGACCGTTTTGTCTCCGACCCGCACCGCAGGATAGCCATTGATGAAAACGGAAGCAGAGCCTTCTGCCATCTGGCGCAGGCCATTCTCTTTACTGCACTCTACTTGACTGCGTGTCGCGATAGCAGCGGGTTGGTTGTTGATAAAGACATTGGGGGAGCCTCGCGTGATTTCCCCGCAGGGACTTCGCGACGAGGCCCCCTTAGAGACGCAGGCGTCACGCGCCATGTCGCCTAAATATCCCGCCGCCATGCCCACCACAATGGCGGCGCCAATCAGCAAAACGCCTGCCCCGAGACAGGATGTAGCTAATCCGGCGACAAAGAGAGCCCCCGACAGAATTCCCCCGGCAGCGGAAATTAATGAACCGATGACGGTGCCCGCAACCAATCCCGCCATGGCGCTGGAATGGCCTATCGTGTCCCCAACTCGCGCAGCTTCTGGCATAACGTCTCCTCACCTAGAATTGGAAACTTTTCAGGCAGTCATCCAGCCCCTGCCGTTGAGCATCGGTGAACACCTGCTGGGATGACAGGGTGAAAATCAGCGCTTTTTTCTCATTCAGCAGAAATACCGCCTGATATTGATAAATTTGCTGCCCCTTTTTGGGCCGATAACGGGAAAGCAGCGCCATGCCTTGCAGCCGGTTATCGCCCAGCGTTGCGGGTTTTTCTTCCAATAATTGCCAGTTGCGCAGACCATTTTTCAGCAGATCTTTTTGGCGGGTGAGGTAACTGGGAAGATCTTCGCCTTCAACCAGCTTATCACGCGCGATATTTAGCGCGGGCGCATCGGGCGCGATGAGGATGTTTACCGTCTGTTCCTGATAGCCTGCGGGTAACAGAATGCTGCCTTCAGTGAACCGACAACGT
>NZ_JAHZMK010000003.1:2627-2945 GCF_020387775.1 Photorhabdus antumapuensis | reverse complement strand
TGCTGGTTTGTTTACTGTGCTCCACTAAGTCGGATGAGGCGGTACCGGTCGTCAGCGTCAGATTATTCCCGGCCTGCGCCGTCAGGTGTTGACCGGCATTGACGTGAGCGGCGGCAGCCTTGAGGTCATGGCCGGCTTGCAGGGTCACCTCACCGGCGCCGGTTATCTGGCTGCCGATATCTTGTTGTTGGGTCAGATGGCGATAGTTATCTTTCCCCCAATTCCCCTGCTCTGTGCGGTGTGTGCTTAAGGTGTCCAGCGTCAGGTTATGGCCTGCGGTTATCTCGGTGCGACCATCTTTACCGGCGTTTTTGACCT
>NZ_JAHZMK010000003.1:2025-2487 GCF_020387775.1 Photorhabdus antumapuensis | reverse complement strand
AGCCGCTGTTGGTGAGATTGTTCGCCGTCAGTTGGGTGACGTCACGCCCGCTAATCGTGCCGCTGTTGGTAATATCGCCCTGACTGTTAATTGCTACAGTATTGCCGGCCAGCAAGGCGCCATCACTGCTCAGGTCGCCCTGACGGACGCGCGCATAAACCTGCGGCACAGTGACTACCTCGGTAGTGCCGTCCGGCAAGGTCACGGTCTGGTTAGTCAGCCAGATAATGTCTGAGGTGAGCAGCGCCATCTGCGCCGGACTTAAGGCGACGCCCGGCGTTAACTGTTGCTGTTGGCCAAAGGCGATACCGGCATCCATCAGCGCTTTAAACTGCGCTTCGTCGTTGTTGTAGCCCGGCAGATAGCGCCGGCCGGTCAGTTGGGTGATTTGGTCCCGCACCAGCCGTTGTTCGTAAAATCCATCTCCTAACCGTTTGTGAACCCGCGCCGGGTCATGCGTTA
>NZ_JAHZMK010000003.1:0-1903 GCF_020387775.1 Photorhabdus antumapuensis | reverse complement strand
GCAAACTCAGTTCAAATGGCTGACCGGGGGG
The DNA here is from genome assembly GCF_020387775.1 of Photorhabdus antumapuensis. Lineage (NCBI taxonomy): Bacteria > Pseudomonadati > Pseudomonadota > Gammaproteobacteria > Enterobacterales > Morganellaceae > Photorhabdus > Photorhabdus antumapuensis. The sequence continues at coordinate 1,872 of NZ_JAHZMK010000003.1, read as the reverse complement.
CAAGACCAGAGGCTGGTCGTTTATCCCGCTCACCGGTTTGACCGCCGTGGGGGCATCGTGTATCTGACCGGTCTGTCGGTCCGTAATCGTGATATCGGTGTTCTGTGGCCGGGTATGGTCCTGCCAGGCCAGCGTTTTCAGGTCAATCGTTTCTGTCACCGGCGCGGGGTTATAACCACTGCGGCTTTTCCCCTGCGAGGTTTTGGTGCCGCGGAATCTGGGCTTAAGTCGTTTCTTTTTCGCATACCAGTGAGTCTGGCGGCCGGCATCCGTGGTGATGCGTTCCCCCTGAGTCGCTATATTGTGCAGTTCGCCGATTTCCCCGTCCAGCGCGCCGCCCGCCACGATTTGGCTGTCGTGATTGGTGACTTGCGCACTGGTGAGCGTGATATTGCCCCCCGCCAGAATTTTACCCGGGTCACTCTGCTTAACCTGCGTTTCCTTCACGGTACGGGTGTACTGATATTCGTAAAAGTCATTACTGCGGCTGCCATCCGGCATGATGGCATCGTGCACGCCGTATGTGTTGTGGCGGGAGGTGTCCACCTGTGACCAGTCATAACGGGTGGTCTGGCCGCTCAGTACCGCATCGTGATGTGGCGATTTTTCCGTTTCGACAACCTGAGTCACCAGACCGGCGTTGGTATTGTGAATCTGGTCGGCCTGAATTTTCAGGTTTTTCCCCGCCTCAATTGTCGCGGCGTGGTTATTGAGCTCACTGGTCTGACCGGTGGCTGTCAGGCTGTTGTCCAACTGGCCGCCAATGTGCATATCGCCCACGCTGTAAATCTGGGCATGATGACTGTTGTTCAGTATCCCGGCGCCGATATCCAGCCGGTCACGCGCGGCAATCACGGCGGCTTTGCCGTCCCGTGCGCTGTTATTCAGGGTGCCTGTCTGGAGGGCGAGTTGGTCACCGTAAAGGCGCCCGGTGCCGGTATTGTTCAGGGTATTCGCCGTGAGATGGGTCAGACCGCCGTCAATCAATCCGGTATTGTTCAGCGTATCGTGGACCTTGATTTGCGTTTGCCCGGCGCTGATGTTACCGGCGGCGCTGTTGGTGAGATTTTGCGCACCAAGATGCAGCGCCCGACCGGCTTTTATCTGGCGGTCATTGAGAAGATTGCCGGTGGTTTTCAGGGTCAGGTTGCCGTTGGCCGCGGTGTTGCCGGTATGGTGAAAATCTTCGGTTAAGGTGACCGCCATATCGCCCTGCGATAACAGCTGGCCGTCACCGCTGAGGGCCCCGGCGTTAATATCCACCTGCTTCCCGGCAATTAAGGTACCCTGTTGGTTGTTAATCCTCAGATGCGGTTGCTGAGCCTCGCTGTTGATGGTGAGCTGTTTGCCCGCAGAGACCAGCCCCTGGATATTATTCAAGCTCTGGCTGATGTTTGCTTGCAGGTGGTCGGCCGCTCGTAAAGCCCCCTGATGGTTGTCCACCTGTTGGGCGTTGACCGTCAGGTTTTGCGCTTCCAGTCCTTTATCTGCCTGCGCCGTGTCACGATTAATCAGGTGAGAGGTGTTCAGGCTGAGTTGTGCGCCGCCACGGATAAGGCCGCCGGTGTTATCGGTTTGAGTTTCAGCATTAAGAGCGGTGTCGCCTACGGCTTGCACCTGCCCGTGACGATTGTCGAGCCGCTGGGTTTTCAGGTTGAACGTACCTGCCGACAACAATTTGCCGTCCCGGTTATCGGTCTGCGCCTGTCGGGTGTCAATAACCAACTGGCCGCCTTGCAGATGACCGTGGCGATTGTCCAGCGGACCGCTGGTGACGGTGGTTTTGCCTTCACCAATAATCTGGCCCTGTTGGTTATCCAGTAACTGCCCGTCGGTATCCAGATTCAGGGCGTCTGCGGATTGTAAGGTCCC
>NZ_JAHZMK010000029.1:0-46955 GCF_020387775.1 Photorhabdus antumapuensis | reverse complement strand
TCTATGAAGGGGGATTTTTACTGGTTGAATGTTAGTTTATGATGGTGTTGTTAGACTGATTTCAATAAGGAAAGTGAATTATGTATTGTCCGCAGGTATATACAGGTAAAATTGAAATATCAGGAAAACTTTCTGCCAGTGCAATTAACAAACGGATGGTTGATGGTAGCCTGCGTCTGACTTCTTTAGGATTAGAAGGTGATGAGCAGGCTGAAACCCGTTTCCACGGCGGCCCTGATCGCGCACTTTGTCATTATCCTCGTGAACACTATGATTTCTGGAAACATCAATTTCCTGATCAAGAAGATTTTTTTATTGCTCCAGCGTTTGGTGAAAATATTTCCACAACTGGGTTGACCGAAGAAAATGTTTGTATTGGTGATATTTTCAGTTGGGGAGAGGTAATGATTCAAGTAACTCAGCCTCGCTCGCCTTGTTACAAACTTAATTCTCATTCCAGTATCAGCAATTTTTCTGCCATTATGCAGGAGAGTGGCCGTTGTGGCTGGCTTTATAGAATTATTGCAGTGGGAAATGTCAGCCCAGATGAACCTCTTGTTCTTGTTTCCCGTAATAGTGATGTTTTCGTTAAGGAAGCGATAGCGATTGCTTTTAATATGCCATTTGATGAAGAGCAATATCGTCGGTTGATGAGTGCTGCTGGGTTATCTGCTAGTTGGAGCCTGACTATGCAAAAGCGGGTGATGTTTGGAAAGATTGAGGATTTTAACCGTAGGTTGTTTGGGAAATAATAAAATGTGCACGTGGTGAACGTGCACATTTAACCGTATTTAAACCACTGATACACTCAATGGGTTGAACGAAAAACAAACGACTCTGGGGAAAAGATACTTCCTTTGCTGCACAAAAAACAGATTTAATTTAGAATTGCCTCCGTTCCCCAAATGGTCCCTAAGTCATGTGAGTGAATTTAAGCGATTCCGCCAAAATGGTGTCGTAATACCCGGTTATCCCGAACAATCCTGTTAAGATAGAAACCACAATGTCCGATATCAATAATCTGCTGCGGGATCCGCAGTTTTTTTCCATGCTGCATAAACAGATGTTGCAGTTTGCCAGCTTGCAGTTGAATGATTTTCATCAGGCGGAAGATGTTGTTCAAGAGGCGCTGGAAGGGGCGATGAAGAATGCCTCTTCCTTTGCCGGACGAGCTTCCTGGAAGAGCTGGGTGTTTACGATCCTGCGTAACAAAATCTCGGACGCTTTGCGTATGCGTTATCGGCACAGCAGCGTGCAACTGACTGATGATGTTGATGAGCAAAATTTCGAAGCGCTGTTTGATGAATCTGGTCATTGGCCGCGAAACGAGCATCCTCAGCGCTGGCATTTACCGGATGAGGCGGCCGAGCAGGAGCAATTCTGGACGGTTTTCGAGCTTTGTCTGACACAGTTGCCAACGCAAAACGCGCGAGCATTTATGATGCGCGAATTTATTGGTCTTGAGACTCAGGAGATCTGTCAGGAGATGGCGCTCTCTGTCAGCAACCTGAATGTGATGCTCTGGCGTGCACGTATGCGTTTACGCGAATGTTTGTCACAACGCTGGTTTTCCCAGGAGGGTAAATATGCTTAGTTGTTACCAAGCTACGCGCCTGATGTCTCAGGCGCTGGATGAAAAAATCGTGCTTTCTCAACATGTTCAGCTAATGCTGCATTTGCGAATATGCAACGGGTGCCGGAATTTCAGACAACAGCTTGCCGACCTGCGCACTATCACTTCCGCGTTCGCTCGTGGCGAAAACGAGAATCAAAATAAAGTAACGTAGGGAGGGGGAATCAGGTACGATGGCGGTAAATCAGGCGATCAAGCGAAAACCTCCCACCGCCATACGTCATCAGATACAACTGAGCTGTCAGCCAGGTAGCGTGGACAGGCCAGGCATCCGGATAAACAAATATCTGAATCACCAGCGTCATTACCATTAATGCTAGTGCGGAGAAGCGTGTCGCAAATCCGACAATCAGCAGCAGCGGAAACAAGTGTTCTGCGGTCGCGGCCATGACGGCAGCAACATCGGGTGGCAGCAGAGGAAGCTTGTACTCGCTGGTAAAGAGTGACACGGAGCTGTCGGTAACGCGCGGAATCCCTAGTTGCCAGGGTGTGCGTGTCTCCAGAATATCTATGTTTAATCCCACCACTTTGCTTTGGCCCGACAACCAGAATGTTGCGGCAAGGCTAATGCGCGCCAGAAGGGGGATAACACTTTCCTGCGCAATGTGTTGCCCTTTTGACACTAATATTTTGAGTAATGCCATCTTAGCGCTCCGTGTTGCTATATAGAGAAAGGATCAGCCCGTAGTGCTGCATGCGTTGTAAAACCTGCTGAGGCTCAAAAGTTGCATCCTCCCAGGCGGCGATCTCTAGGGCTTCGGTAAGGCACCGACCGGACTGGATCATGGCAACAAATTGCATTTCCGCACGGTTGAGCAACATTATTCGCACGTCATCGTCAACACGGCACAGCAGCATATGTTCCGGCAGGAATGGGTCCAGTGCCATCTCGTTTTCACTTTGTTGGTGTGAGGCCCACAGGCTGAAGACGGCATAATCTGAACTGAAGAGCCGTACCGAAGGATGGATCTCCATCAGCAACTGTGCGGGATCGTCACCGGGGGCCGCTTCTGCCGTTTGTACGGCAGGGTCCGCCGCGTGCAGCGATTCAATAAACAACATTTCCAGCCGGGTGAGATCGCTCAGCCAGGGCCAGTCTGCCAATGGCTGAAACGTTGCAATCCAGTCCGGCAATTGCGCGCCATAGCCCGCCAAAACAGGAGAAGAAGGCGGTTGTTGACGTATAAACTCCGCCGCCATCGCACGGAAAAAGCACTCTCCGAGCTGGGCGAGAAGGACGGGGCAGTTTTCGGCCAGTGCGTCGATCAGCGATGTTATGACATTATTACGATAAATCGCAAAACGTACCGCCGGATCGCTACCGTTCCAGGCTGTCAGCCCCTCAGGTACTGTGAGGTCGGGGTCAAGAAGTGCTTGATACAGTTGTTGTTGCATTTTTCGTACTCTCTGTAATGTAACGCTGGGCATGGCTGGCTTCGTTCAGCAACACGTCTAATGGTGGAATATTGCTGTCCCATTCGAGCAGGGTGGAGATCGGCCCCGTTTCACTCAGGGTTTTGTTATAGAGATCCCAGACAGGCTCGGTCACATGACTGTCGTGTGAATCAATCAGCAGCAGGTCGTTTGCCCCATCGCGGCTTTCCGTATAGCCCGCCAGATGAATTTCACCGACACGGTGAAGTGGCAGCTCGAATAGCATCTGCCACGGGCAGCGATTATGGTTGACGCCACTGATATAGAGATTGTTCACGTCCAGCAGTAGTCCGCATCCGGTGCGGCGTATCACCTCGGAGATAAAGTTAGTCTCGCTCATAGTTGAGGCACTGAACTCGACGTAGGTGGACGGGTTTTCCAACAGAATGGGGCGGCGCAGCGCATTCTGTACCTGATCGATGTGTTCGCAGACCCGCGTCAACGTGACGTCAGTATAAGGCAGCGGCAGCAGATCATTGAGAAATAGATCGTTGTGCGTCGACCAGGCAAGGTGTTCAGAAAAAACGGCCGGCTGATAGCGTTCAACCAGCGCAGCAACACGTTGTAAGTGGGTCTGATTCAGAGGATTTTCTCCTCCGATGGACAGGCCCACACCATGAATAGAGAGCGGATAATCCTGGCGAATGGCAGTCAGTGCCTGATGAAACGGACCACCCGCAACCAGATAATTTTCCGCGTGAATTTCAAAAAAACCTATGTTGGGTTTATCGCGCAGAATAGCGCGAAAATGCTCTGGCTTTAATCCGATCCCTGCTCTGGGCGGAAGCCTATTTAGCATGAGGCGGTCAGGAGCATCACGAGAGACACTGTGTGAGGGTAAAGAAATTGTCATCATATGAGCTCCTGCCTGATGCCGAAATTACACTTCTTTAAATGCGTCCAGTTGACCAAAACCGGTCGGGGAGGTAGGAGACTTCATTTTTACGCAGGAGCCCGCCGGTACCATTTTCCAGGCATTACCCTGATAATCCTTTTTTGAGGTACCAGCACAGGTGGTGCCTGCACCTGCTTTACAGTCATTTTTCCCTTTCAGAGAAACGCCATAGCATTTCTCCATTTTGCTGCTGGAATCCGCCATTGCTGAAGTGCTTCCCGTAATAAATACACTGCCTAAAGCCAGGGCCAGTAATGCTTTTGTCGTTTGCTTCGTCATAGAACGTTCCTTTTATATTTGTGTAGAAGGTAAATTACTGCTTTGCTGAAACTAAGCCTTTGCTTCACTCAATTAGTCGCACTACGCAACAATTTCTTACAGTGAATATGAGAAAAAAATGATTTTTTTATAGTTAACTGATTTTTAATGACTTATTTTTTTGAATCAGATATCGGTCTGTACAGAAAATAAGATTGTTTTAGGATATTTTCCGTTTTCTAAGCGTATACCTTCATGTTCATCGTAGTCGGGGGTTGATGCTCAGTGGAGAGAAAACTCATGGTAAGCGGCAAAAAATGTCTGAAAAATCGTTTGAATCCCAGATTTTTCCGTCAGGGGCGGCAGGAAACCGTCATGGTGAGGCTTCCGTCTACACTTATGCTATCCGATATGGTTTATCAGGCAGATTTCAGCCTTGTGAACCGTGTTGTCCTCGGCACTTGGGTCGTGTGCTGTAAAACATATGTTTTACGTTACTTGGCGATGCCCAAGAACACAGCCAAGCAACTCTCAACCTCCACCGATGCATTCGCGTCGATGTGTCCGAAGGCTGGCCCTACCTTTTTCCGCTTTATGGTCATGGCCTTGTCTACCATCACCTGTGATGGCTTCTGCAAACCGTTCTCTGCACTTGGCGGAATGGTAATACGTAACAGTGGCGTAGCAACAAGCGTGCTTGTCACTGGCAGCGCGTCGCAGTGCTTTTGAACTCGTGAATTGACATGTACCATGCTGACTTCCTTAGTGTTACATGCAACAGTTGGTTGAGGAGAGCATAAAAACCTTGGGACACTACTATTGGCGTTTATGCAGCTAGAGCTAATGTAGAACCATCAACCATATTCCGACTAGCTCATTAATTTTAATGCTGGGATACCAACGTTAAAATTGTGCCTTTAGCTTGCCATTCAGAACTGCCATCCGAAGGGAGCATTTAAATGATTGCCCCACGGTTTTTTACGCTCTCGTTTTTCTGTAGCTTGAAATGTACACGTGGTGAACGTGCACATTTTATCGATTTAAGGGTGAGCAATAAAGCCAACAGCTTCATACACTTTATCTAGTGTAATCTGAGCGCGGGCTTTTGCCTTCGCTGCACCTTCCGCCATGATCTTATTCAGCAGGACTTCATCGTTACGGAAATGATGGAAACGCTCTTGTAACTCAGTCAACATACCGGAAACTGCATCAGCAACAGCACTTTTTAAATGACCATACATTTGGCCTTCAAATTCTGCTTCCAGTTCAGGAATGGTTTTGCCAGTAACACCTGCGAGGATATCTAATAAGTTGGAAACCCCCGGTTTTTGTTCCAGATCGTAGCGAACATGAGGCGGTTCTTCTGAATCTGTGACTGCGCGTTTTATCTTTTTGGCGGCTGATTTTGGATCTTCTAACAAAGCGATAACGTTGTTGCGGTTATCATCTGATTTGGACATTTTCTTTTCTGGGTCTTGAAGGGCCATAACACGAGCCCCACCCGTTGGGATAAACGGCTCTGGTACGGCAAAGATATTGCCATAAATGGTATTAAATCGTTGAGCAATATCACGGCTCAGTTCAAGATGTTGTTTCTGATCGATCCCCACAGGAACCTGGTTTGTTTGGTATACCAAAATATCCGCAGCCATCAGTACCGGATAGTCAAATAAGCCTGCGTTGATGTTTTCAGCATGACGAGCTGATTTATCTTTAAACTGAGTCATGCGGCTGAGTTCACCGAAATAGGTATAACAGTTTAGAACCCAGCTTAACTGAGCGTGTTGTGGGACATGAGATTGGACAAAAATAGTACTTTTCTCTGGGTCGATGCCACAAGCCAGATAGAGTGCTAGTGTATCCAGAGTGCGTTTTCTCAATTCTTTTGGGTCCTGGCGGACTGTGATTGCATGTTGGTCGACAATGCAATAGATGCAGTCGTAATCATCCTGCATTTTAACCCACTGACGTAACGCCCCCATGTAGTTACCGATGGTTAATTCACCGGAAGGTTGTGCGCCGCTGAATACAATAGGTTTTTGGGAGTTTAGTGTTTCAGATACAGTGGGTTCATTCATTTTATTATGCTTCCTGAAGTTTTAAAGATGGGAGTCCCATTATGGATAGCAAATCCGAAAAATTCGTTAATATGTAATCTGGATTGCTTAATGCAATAGATTCACCGTAGTTATATCCATAAGTTAAACCAACACAAGGGCAACCCGCCGCTTGTGCTGCTAAAATATCATTACGGGAATCACCGACAAAGAGCAGTTCTTCCTTACGCAGTCCGAATGTGCCCATTGTTAAATAAATAGGGGCCGGATGTGGCTTTTTCTCTTTAACATCATCACCACCTAACACTAATGAAAAATATTCACTGATGCCTAAAGAAGCCAGCAGAGGAGCAATGAAAGGTGTTGGTTTATTGGTGATGATACCCATTGGCAAATTGTGTTTTGCCAGTTCAGCTAATGTAACTTTGACTTCCGGGAACAGTTGACTGCCTGTTGTTACAGTTGTTTCATAGAAACGGTCAAATAGTTCGCGGGTTTCTTTATGCAGTTGGGCAGTCAATTTGATTTTGGCCCATGTTAACGCACGTTCGACCATAATGTCTGCGCCATTACCTACCCAGGCAGCAACCCGCTCTTTTCCCGCAGCCGGGAAACCTTTGGTTAATAGTGCTTGATCCAGTGCATCTGCCAAACCACCGGCGCTGTCTACCAGTGTGCCATCCAGATCAAAAGCGATAGCACGAATACCTTTTAATACCTTATTTGCCATGAGATACCTTTGACAATTCACTACGCATATTATCAATAACCGTTTTGTAATCTGGCTGACTGAAAATGGCTGAACCAGCAACAAACATATCTGCCCCCGCAGTTGCTGCCGCGGCAATATTGCTAGCTTTAATCCCACCGTCTACCTCAAGACGAATATCATAACCGCTTTCATCAATGATCTTACGAACCTGACGCAGTTTCTCTAGTGTTCCAGGGATGAAAGATTGGCCACCGAAACCAGGGTTTACTGACATCAATAGAATGACATCCAGTTTATCCAAGACATAATCAAGGTAACTCAGAGGCGTTGCAGGATTGAATACCAAGCCAGCTTTACAACCATGCTCTTTGATGAGTTGTAAACTGCGGTCAATATGTTCACTGGTTTCTGGATGGAAGGTAATGTAAGTCGCTCCTGCTTTGGCAAAATTAGGGATAATGCGGTCAACCGGTTTTACCATCAAATGGACATCAATTGGTGCGGTGATGCCATAATCTCGCAGAGCCTGGCAGACCATAGGCCCGATAGTCAGGTTAGGGACGTAGTGGTTGTCCATAACATCAAAATGAACAACATCAGCCCCCGCTGCCAGCACCTTAGCTGTATCTTCACCCAGCCGCGCAAAATTTGCAGATAAAATGGATGGGGCAATCAGAAAATCTTTCATTATCTTCTCCAAATCGTTTCTATCATCCCTTAGTTGCGAGGCAAAAGGGGGCGGATAAATCAGCGATATAATGCCAAGAGTTCGTCTACCTTACTGCGGGCAAGGATATTCCTGCTAATAGTACGACGTGCTTTGACAATATGAAGTGAAGCCTGATAGTACCATTTTCGTGTCATTGGCGTATCGTGGTTGGATATCAAAACAGGAATTGCACGTTCTGATGATAACTTAAATGCAATATTTGCCAGATTTTCCTGATCTGCAATGTTAAAGCTATTGGTGTGATATGCCGTAAAGTTCGCTGTTGCTGACAAAGGGGCATAGGGGGGATCGCAATAGATAACCGAGCCTTTATGTGCCTTGTTCAACGTGTGTTGATAGTGCTCACAGATAAAAGTAGCATTTTGGGCTTTTTCAGCAAACCAGTGTAATTCTTCTTCAGGAAAGTAGGGTTTTTTATAAAGGCCAAAAGGTACGTTAAATTTACCATGGGAATTATAACGACAGAGGCCGTTGTAACAGTGGCGATTGAGATAAAGGAATAACACGCTGCGGTGGAACGGGTCAGTGCTTTGGTTAAATTGCTCCCGTAACTGATAAAAATGTTCGGCTGTATTGTATTCTTGGGTGAACAGGGGGCGTGTGTGGTCGATAAACTCATTAGCCCTGAGTTTTACTGTGTTGTACAGGTTAATCAGGTCACTGTTGATATCGGCGAGGATATAAGAATCGTAGTCTGTGTTCAAAAAGACAGAACCTGCGCCAACAAATGGCTCTATCAGACAACTACCGGCTGGCAGATGACGTCTGATGTCATCTACCAACGGGTATTTTCCACCGGCCCATTTTAAGAAAGCGCGTTTTTTTTTCATGCTGTCAATTAATTACTCAATCATTCCAGAGCCGCAGATTGTACTCTGTTTAGGACAGCATATCAGCGCCTAATAAATATTGTTTTATTTTCTTAGGTCTTGTTGCACTTGCTGCATCGTTCTAACCCAAGGTTTTTTCGCCTGAATATCGACCGGTAGAGATGAAACAGCCCGTTTGGCTTCAGAAATGGAACGGTAATCACCATGAATTAAAATAAACCAAACTTTTCCATTACGTTTAGTTTCATAAACTTTGTAATGGGTAAGGTTATGCTTTTTAGCAAAAGCGGTCAGCGTATCTGAGCGGCTGGCACTACTTAATTGCAAAGTGTAGTGGTTTGCCGGGGTTTTTAATTGATCACTATTGGTGCTACTGACCACATTGTTTTTACTGCTAGCATGACTTGTCGATGGTTTTGATTTAGCCAGTGTTTCTGATTTCAGTGGACGGATATTTTCTGATTTCTGCTGTACCACCGGTGGCGGTGTTACTGGCTGTGGTTGTTGGGCTTGATTCAGATTCTGTACTGCGTGATTTATATTACTTTGTTGTTGAGTCAGTGCATCAGGAATATTTCCTTGTAATTCAATGCGCTGATTTTGGGTTTCGCCATTGTTAGTTTGAAGCTGATGAGGTTGAGTTGAAGTACCACTGACAGGAGGAACATTGATTTCCTGTGGTCTGTTAATTGTATTTGCAGTGGTATTCTCTGATGTTATGGATTGATTGTCATCGTTGTTGGATGATGAACCTGATAAATCAATATTCTTCTCGGCAACATTTGGTGATTGCTGTTTTTCATGTTCAGTTGGGGCTTTTAAGGCAGAACTGATAGCAATAATCAGCAGTAGCAGCACTAAAATCCCAATGCCGAGCATCATTTGCTGACGTGAAACCGCAAATTTGGGTTTGTTTAATGGCTGACGAGAGCGTGAAGGGCGGCGATCTGAGGTATCTGGCCTAAACTCGTTATTTGCTCTTTGTTCATTTTCTGATTTGAATTCGTCCATATGCCCTCCAAACAGAGCCAATACTGCCAATTGCAATTAAAGTCAGTCCGGCAGGCTGACTTAACGAAGATAGAAATTTGTCTGATAGAGTCGTTATTTTATGGCACAACAACCAGATGGATGCAAAAAAACATTTAATTTAATGCCATAAGCATACAAATTACTTAAAATTTACCCATTTTCATAGGGTAAACACTGACGGATAGCGTCAAGAACACAGTTGTGTTCAATATCTGAGCGGAGATCAGCTTTACCTATTTTTGTTGGAAGAACCAGTCGTAATTTACCTGCTATAACTTTCTTATCTCGCATCATATGTGGGAGGTAGGCTTCTGGTGGCATGTTTTGTGGCCCGTGTACAGGTAGATTTGCCCGTTCCAACAATCGGATAATACGTTGAATATCTTGTTCAGAGAAATTATCAGCAAGTTGAGCTGTTCTTGCTGCCATGACCATTCCGGCGGCAACCGCTTCCCCATGTAACCAGGCACCATATCCCATTTCTGTTTCGATGGCGTGACCGAAGGTGTGACCAAGATTCAGCAGAGCACGCAAGCCACTCAATTCTTTCTCATCTGCTGCGACAACTTCAGCTTTCAATTCGCAGCAACGACGGATGCAGTAAGCCATTGCTTGGTTGTCGAGAGCTAGGAGTTTATCCATATTATCTTCAAGCCAGCTAAAAAATGCGCTGTCGAAAATGATACCGTACTTAATGACCTCAGCCAGACCGGAAGAGAGTTCGCGGGCTGGAAGCGTTTGCAGGCAATTAAGATCGACCATCACAGAGACTGGTTGATAGAATGCACCTATCATGTTTTTACCAAGAGGATGGTTTACTGCGGTTTTTCCTCCGACAGAGGAATCAACCTGGGCAAGAAGGGTGGTAGGCATTTGAATAAAATGGACACCACGTTGATAACAGGCAGCGGCAAAACCAGTTAAATCACCGATTACGCCGCCGCCGAGAGCGATAAGCGTTGTGTCCCGGCTGTGGTTATTTTCCAGCAAAGCAGAAAATACGTCATTTAATACGGAAAGAGATTTGTACTGTTCACCATCAGGTAGAACCACTTCATCTACCCGAATCCCGGCTTGCTGCAAGGTGGCTTTTACTTTTGCCAGATACAGCGGAGCTAGGGTTTGATTCGTTACCAGCATAACTTGCTGGTCTGCTTTTAGTGGTGCAAAAGCAGAAGGATCGTCAAATAACCCTTTTGCAATGGTAATTGGGTAACTACGTTCCCCTAAAGTGACAGTGATCTTTTCCATAAGCAGCCTTCGCCTTAATTATTTATCGCTGTACAGACTTGCTTGAATCAGTTTTTTTCCAGTAACTCAATGATTTGGTTAGCGACAACTTTAGCGCTCTGTTCATCGGTACGGATAGTGACATCAGCAATTTCCTCATATAGAGGGTTACGTTCGCTTGCTAAATTTTCTAAAACTTCGCGTGCTGGTGCATCAACTTGAAGTAAGGGACGTTTTTTATCGCGCTGGGTGCGTGCTAACTGTTTTTCAATGGTGGTTTCCAAGTAGACCACGACACCACGGGCAGACAGACGATTACGGGTTTCTCTGGATTTCACAGAACCTCCGCCAGTCGCCAATACAATGCCTTGTTTTTCAGTGAGTTCGTTAATCACTTTTTCTTCGCGTTCGCGGAAGCCTTCTTCGCCTTCCACGTCGAATACCCAGCCCACGTCAGCTCCGGTACGTCGCTCAATTTCTTGATCGGAGTCGTAAAACTCCATATTGAGTTGCTGAGCTAACTGACGACCAATAGTGCTTTTGCCGGCACCCATAGGCCCAACCAGAAAGATATTACGTTTCTCTGCCATGTTTTTGGTATTACTAAGACTATTCGTTAATGATAACCCGCCCCGCTAATCAAATCAGCAGCGGGACCTAAACTGAAACCTCATGAGCGGTAATGTGAGATCAGATAACAAAATTATCTCAGTACATCAGCCAGTTTTGCAACTATATAAATCAACGACGAGCTTTTTGTGACGGAAGCTCTGGTTTCATTGGCTGATTATTGTGATGTTAAACCCGACCACTCAATTAGCTAACTCTTGTATGCTAAATTGGTCTCAGCGTCAAATCTATAAACAGGATTAGTTGGAAAAATCTGCGCATAATCATACGGAATAGTTAAATTTTTTATATCCAACTTACTGATGTAACGATTATATTTTTCTTGTTGGTTAAATATCTATCAGTTGAGGCGTAATAAATATGACTAACTCACGTCGGCTGTGTTTATGACCTTTTTGGTTAAATAGTGAGCCGAGTAGTGGGATGTCTGATAGATAAGGTACCTTCTGGGTTTGCTCGCTTTTTTTCTGTTGAAAAATTCCACCGAGAATAAGTGTTTCACCATTTTTTACAGTAACTTGAGTTATTATTTCCTGTTTGTCGATGGTTAAATTCTCACCTCCTCCTTGACTTATTGAGATCCCTGGCATGTTTTGACTGATTTTCAGAGAGAGTCTGATTTTGTTTTTTCTCAGTATATGAGGTGTGACTTCCATTCCTAGTACGGCTTCTTTAAATTGCACGGTACTTTTCTCTTTTTCTTGGCTGACGTAGGGAATATCAGAGCCTTGCTTGATGCTGGCTAACTGTTGATGTGAGGCGGTTAGTCTAGGGCTAGCGATAATATCCAGTTGGTTTTCTTGTTCTAAGGCACTGAGTTCCATTTCCAGCAAACTGGTGTGAATGCGGGCAATATTGAACGCAAATCTATGCATGTTATCGTTGGCTGCTTGGTTGATATTAAGGCGATTTATACCCGTTGATGTATTAATCTGCTCTCCTATTGGTATACCCCAATAAATGCCGAGTTCATGTAATGCTTCTCGGCTACTGGTCACGATATGTGCAGTAATCTGCACTTGCTGCTGTGGTGTATCTATTTCTTTCAGCCAGCTTTTTATCTGCGCGATGGCGATGGGGGTATCCTGTAAAATCAGACTGTTAGTTTCAGGATCAAAATCAACTTTACCTTCTTTTGTTATCAGTGCGGGCGTATTTTGCCTGAGATTCATGGCGATTCTTTCTGCGTCTGCATATTGTAATACGGTTGAGAGGGACTGAATTTCGGTCTCATTGATTGATTGATCAAATAACTCAACCGATTGCTCTTCTGTCTCTATCATCGGGGGAGCAAAAGGATTTCTTATTTCTGCAACAACAATCGCGGGCAGGAAAAGGATAAATAGAATAAATTTTTTAGTCATAAAATTCCTCATGTGAGGTTTCTGACAGGGTTATTTTGACATTTAGGGATTCATCTGATGGAGAAATGGAAAGCTGTTTGATCAGCAGCGGTGGATATAACGCTTGTAACGCCTCAAGAAAACTTAGCATCTGTTCGTAGTTCAAACAAATTGTAATTTGCCAGAGCGTTTTTTCCCCTTCTTTTTTACGTTGCCACTCAAGAACTTGTGCGCCAGAATTTATTAATGGCGGTTGTAATTGTTTTATTGCGGTAATTTTTACCGCATTTTGTCGCGGCTTACTGAGTTTATTTTCTACTTGGTTGATGTGTTGTTGTATATCTTCCAATAGCGGTAGCTGATTTAGTTGTTCATTGGCTGCTTTGGTATTGATTTGTTGGGCTGCTATTTTTTGTGTCAGGCTACTTCGCTGTTCAGCTCTTTCTTGCCAGAAGAAAAGATAAAACAGAATCAGAAATGGCATGATGATAGCTTGCTGCCAGATAAAGAGCTGCCAGGTTGGTTTGGCAAACCACCATAAATAGTCACTTTTTATCATTGGATATCTCCGTCTGCCAGTTAGCGTCAATAATAAATTGCCTGATTTGTTGTTCGGTGGTAGTCATCTTTTTTAGTTGAATTTCAGATAATTGCCCGTTGTTTTCAAGATTATCTAGCAGAGACGTCATACTGGAATAATCCAGACTATTAGCAACCAGTTTTAATTGACCTGCCTGATCATCGAAAGCGGTTAACCAACTTCCTTCCGGTAATAATTCAGGTAATTCATTAAATAATTGCCAATGTTGTTGGTTCTGTTTCAGCCACGTTTGTTGTTGTTTTAATTTATAGGCTAGTTTGTTGTGAAGATTGACCGCTTCCTCTGTCTGAGTTATCTGTTGTTGCAAATATAATTGTTGCTGGTTGAGTTGCTGCCATTGCCTTTGATACTGGTTAATCGTTTCCTGTTGTTTTAATAATGTCCAGACGAGCACTGTCAGCCACAATATCAATTGCAATAAGAGAAGAATCGACCACCAACGATAACGATGTCTTAGCCGGGTTTGGCGCCAAGGTAGAAAATTAACCTGATACATCGTTACTTATCATCCGGTCTGAGTGCTAAACCACCGGCTATCACATATTCCATCAGTTGAACTGGTATTGGTGGTTGATAGCGACGAAATGCTGTCAGCATATCCCAAGAGCAAGTTCCTTCAGGTAGGGTTTCTTGTTGGTAGCTACTGTAGTAAACAGGCTGTTCAGCCATGGATGAGGCAGATAATTGACGGATAATCTGCTGTGGAGAAACAGCCGTATTTGCTAATACTAGATCATAAGCGAAGGGGGCATTGGCAGGAGATACCCATAGCCAACCAGATTGTTGCCTGTGTAACAGCCAGCTATCAGCGGGAACACCGGCATATTGCGCTATATAGCGTAGGGCACAGGGAGCAATATCAATGGCATCTGGAAATATTCCTGCTTGTGCAAGACATTGTAGCCAGAGATTGAGATCTTTCTGGCGAGCGGCGCTGATGTAGGCATTTTGTTCAATAATACGGTAATCCAGCGCCAGTTCTCGGGTGTTAAAGGGAAATTGTTTCTCGGCACTGGCGTTGATAAACCAGCCTTGTTCCGGCTCTTTAAGATTGATATCTGGAGGCAAAGTCAGATTCCTCTGCAATGTTTGTTGTACAGGTAAGGCGAGTCTGAAACTGATTTTTTTAGGTAATTCTTGGCGCCATTGATTTAAAATATCACATAATATTTCTGGCCGTTGTAAACGGCCTTCTGGCATAACCGCATCAGATAAAAGATATTGCCAGCAGTGGCGAAGCTGCCAGCCATCTCGGCGTTTTATAGCTGCGACGGCGCGAAGGATGCCATTTTGGATGTCCAATCCGACATACCATTTTGGTGAATACATATATCGATCTCCATATCAGTAATTTTAATAAAAGACCATATTCAAGGTGCTGTGTAACCTTTATACTACGCGCCGATTGTTTATAAACCACCCGACTAACGTGGCATGGGAAATTTCAGGTGAAGTTCGTAAAGTATTTTCTAGTCTTTGTCGTGAGTTGCATTTTTCTGGGAACGGCCTCGATTTTTGGTATGTACAAATATATCGAGCCTCAGTTACCTGATGTGGCGACATTAAAGGATATTCGATTACAGACACCAATGCAGGTGTTCAGTGCAGATGGCGAGCTTATTGCCCAATATGGTGAAAAACGCCGTATTCCTCTTGAGTTGTCCGAAATTCCACCCATTATGGTGAAGGCATTCATTGCAACGGAGGACAGTCGTTTTTATGAGCATCACGGGGTTGACCCTGTAGGGATTATCCGTGCAGCATCTGTCGCGATGAGTTCAGGCCGTGCTTCTCAAGGGGCAAGTACCATTACTCAGCAACTGGCGAGAAATTTCTTTCTCACTCCTGAGAAGACGTTGATGCGTAAAATCAAGGAAGTTTTTCTGGCTATCAGGATTGAGCAATTGCTGAATAAAGATGAGATCCTCGAACTCTATCTCAATAAAATTTACCTTGGTTACCGGGCTTATGGTGTTGGGGCTGCGGCTCAAGTTTATTTTGGCAAAAATGTCAATGAGTTGACACTGAGTGAAATCGCCATGATTGCCGGCCTGCCAAAGGCACCTTCTACGTTTAACCCGCTTTATTCCTATGGTCGAGCGATTAATCGCCGGAATGTGGTTCTGAGCCGTATGCTCAATGAGGGCTATATTACTCAGCAGCAATATAATCAAGCTAGAAGTGAAAAGTTGGTTGCTAATTACCATGCGCCTCAGATTGCTTTCTCTGTGCCCTATTTGTCCGAGATGGTGCGTCAGGAGATGATTGAGCGTTATGGTGAGAATGCTTATACCGACGGTTATAAAGTTTACACCACGATTACCCGTAAACTTCAGTTGGCTGCCGTGGATGCGGTTCGTAATAACCTCATTGATTATGATGTGCGTCATGGCTACCGTGGGGCGCAGGAAGTTTTGTGGAAAGTGGGCGAACCGGCTTGGGATCGGGAACAGATTGTCAAGAAGCTTAAGACCTTGCCAGATTATGGGCCGTTAATGCCGGCGGTAGTGACCAGCGCGGGTACTGATCAGGCAATAGTGATGTTGGCTGATGGCAGCAGTGTAGAATTACCCATGATGGGTGTCCGTTGGGCCAGAAAGTTCAAATCTGATAGTGCGCAGGGTGCGGTTCCTCGTAGTGTGAATGAAGTGGTTCAAGTTGGTGAACAGGTTTGGCTTCGGAAAGTAAAGGATATTTGGTGGTTGGCACAAGTGCCAGAAGTTAATGCTGCTTTGGTCTCTATTGATCCGAATGATGGTGCTGTGAAGGCGCTGGTTGGTGGATTTGATTTCAACTTGAGTAAATTTAACCGTGTCACGCAATCATTACGTCAAATTGGTTCTAATATTAAACCATTTCTCTATACCGCAGCGATGGATAAAGGGCTGACATTGGCTTCATTGCTGAATGACTTACCAATTAGCCGTTGGGATGCAGGTGCTGGTACTGACTGGCGTCCGAAAAACTCACCAGCGACTTATGTTGGGCCAGTCCGTTTGCGTCAAGGATTAGGACAATCGAAGAACGTCGTGATGGTTCGAGCAATGCGAGCAATGGGAGTCGATTATGCTGCTGATTACCTGCAACGGTTTGGTTTCCCAGCACAAAATATAGTACGTACAGAATCTCTGGCTTTGGGATCACCATCATTCACTCCAATGCAAATGGTACGTGGATATTCGGTCATGTCCAATGGTGGCTATCTGATCGATCCTTACTTTATTACTAAGATTGAAAACGAAGATGGCGATATTCTCTTTGAGGCTAAGCCTAAAATTGCATGTCCACAGTGCGATATTCCAGTAATTTATGGGGATACGGTACGTTCAATCGAACTTTCTGAGAACTCGATTGAGAATGTTGCTCAATCTCATGTTAGCCAGCAAGAGATATTACCGTTACCTGAATTGGAAAAAGCCCCGGTAATTGATAGTCGTGAAGATGCGCAAAAATATGCTCCCCATGTCATTAGTACTCAGTTGGCATTTTTGATCCATGATGCTTTGAATAGCAATATTTTTGGTGAGCCGGGTTGGTCTGGTACGGGTTGGCGTGCCTCGCGCGATCTGAAACGCCGTGATATTGGTGGTAAAACTGGAACAACTAACAGTTCAAAAGATGCCTGGTTCTCAGGTTATGGGCCGGATATTGTCACGACGGTTTGGATTGGTTTTGATGATCACCGCAGAAGTCTTGGCCGTACAGCGGCCAGTGGTGGAGAGGCGGGTGCTAAGAGTGCGCAACCAATTTGGGATGATTTTATGAAAATTGCACTAGAGGGTGTTCCGGAAAAAGAGGTCACTCCTCCTCCTGGGATTGTTTCTGTGGTGATAGATCGTAAGACCGGTAAGCTTGCTGGCGGCGGCGGAGATACCCGTAATGAATACTTCATTGATGGAACTCAACCTACAGAGAGTGCGGTGCAGGAAGTTGGCACAACTTTAATTGAGAATGGTGAAAGTCAGGAGTTATTCTGATGATAAAGCAGGCACAACGGAAGCGTTGTTGTGCCTGTGAACTTCAACGGTGTTTTAAGTATTTTTGTGCCAGAAATAGGGCGCAGACATTACGCGCTTCGTTGAAATCAGCGTGATCCAATAATGACATCATATTTGCTATTGGCCAACGTATTTGCGGTAGTGGTTCAGGTTCGTCCCCTTCCAGGCTTTCTGGATAGAGATTTTCAGCAATAACAATGTTCATTTTGCTAGAAAAATAGGATGGAGCCATAGTGAGTTTGGCTAATTGTTCTATTTTTCTGGCACCAAAACTGACTTCTTCTTTTAATTCACGGTTAGCGGCTTCAAAGATACTTTCCCCAGGGTCGATCGCGCCTTTAGGAAAGCCCAACTCGTACTGCTCAATGCCGACTGCATACTCACGAATAAGCAACAATTCATCCCCAATGACCGGGATTATCAGAACAGCTTCCCGATTGGCCGGACGCATCCGTTCATAAACGCGTTTTACACCGTTACTAAATTCGAGATTAACTGACTGAATATGAAATAAACGTGAATGGGCAATGTCCTCTATGTGTAAGATTTTAGGGTTTTTCAGGTCATTCATAATTGCCCCTGATGGTTTAATATTGGTTGAGTTGAGTGCCTGTGCATTATTACGTCATAAATTATTTCATTAACCTTAGATTTTATGATGAAATTAGGTACACTCCATAGCTTGACTAAATATGGCCGATTATTTTGATAAATGATAGTGATTATCGCTGGTTATTGTTGTTACTGTTATCTTTATCCTCTTTGGAAATAGATCTATGTTGTATATAGTTTAGCGAGTTATTATATAACTCATTGTAAAATAAATTAAAAAATAAATAGAAATAACCTAATTCAGAACTTAACGTGTAGTTGCTAATTTGCAAACAACAATAGCAAGATTGTCATGGGTATGGGGATAAAATGAGCGTAACAGTCGTTATATTGGCTATCTTGATAATTAGCCTGATTGTCATGGCTTCCTTTCTGATTTTCAAATGGAAGCTACATGATAACGCCCGTTATCTGCCTTCTGTTGCTGAACCAACCTATCGTAAACTTAATGCTGATGAATATCAGACTATTGAATGTTATTTGAATCGAGTGTTGCCGCCAGTTGTAACAGACCGTATTAATAAACCAAGTTGGCCAATTCTGATGGGTAAAAATGATATGGTTTATACTATCTGTCATTCCATTACCCGGTTTTCTGTTGCTTCCGATGAACTACATAGCTGGCGTTATTATATTGATATGGCAGAAATTCATTTGCCGTTTTTCCTTGAGCCTTTTATTAAACAGCAGAATATTATTGATGTTGTGCACACCGCGACAATACCACTTGTTATTTCGATTAATGGTCACTTTCTGAAAGATTTTCAACAGGATTTTCCTTCTGCTCCGGTAATTTCAGATGTATCTCATCAGCAGGCATCGATCCAAAAAAATGGTGAAACCAGCGTAAAATTACAAAATATTCGTAAAGAGACATTGGAAGAATATCGGTTGAATCACTCATCGGGTATTTGGGAGGGGGGATTTTTGTGTTTCGGATTTTTCATTTGGTTTCTTGCGTTACTTTCACCGGCACTGCTTTTGCCGTGGCTGATGTTGATTGCAGGTAGTTTAGTCGTTGTCAGTTTTTGGCCATTACTTTGCCCACTCTCGATATGCAGGCGACAGGATATTCACTGTTTTACCGGTATACCAAAACGATGGGGATTATTTGGCGAATTTGAACAAGGACAAATGAGTAATATTTCTCTTGGTGGGATTGATTTAATTTATCCCCCTCATTGGGAGCCCTATGTTGCTCACTATCTTGATCAGAAAACCAATATTGATATTTACACTAACGGTCAGGTAGTCAGGCAAGGGCATTATCTCTCTTTGCATGATGAAGAGAAAAATTACCCTTATCGTCGTTATGGAAAAAATCTCATGATGATCGTTAGTTGCTTGCTTATTATGTTACTGCTCTATTTTTATCAACCGGTTAGTGTACCAATGAAACTCAGTTTTGCCTGGTTGCGTGGCAGCAGCACAAAAGTTGTCACTGACGCTAATATGATGGAAGGGATGGAATTGCGAGTTGGGGATATCCTGAAAGCAAAAGGGGTTGGTATGTGTTATATGCCCCCAAACAATATGAACGGTAAAGGCGACACCTATTTTTCTCCGTTCGATTGTTCGGGGATATATTGGAATAGAGTTAATCCACTGCCAATACCAGAATCAGAAATTATAGAAAATGCAGCTAAATTGATTGCAACTGTTAATAAACAATTACGTTTACAGGAAAATGACGATGTAATAAATCCAGATCTTGCTCAGGAGATTTTCAAATCTGGTATGATCTTATTGGATGATTTCTCTAATATTATATTGAAAACTAAAGAATTATGTGAAAAAGAAACAGACTGTTTACGATTGAAAAATGCTTTGGTTAACTTGGGTAGTGCTAATGATTGGCTAACTTTGTTAAAAAATGCAGAAAGTGGCAAGCTGGATGACACTCATGTTTTATTGCGTCCGGCAAGCGCTGAAGCTTTGGGGAAATTGGTTGATGCGACGACATCATCATTTATCTACCGGGAAATAGATAAAGTCTCAATGCTGCTTAATAGCCCTTCTCCTGGCGGTGTTCTACTTATCAGTGATGAAGGCAAACAACTGGTTGAGTATATAACGCCAACCATCATCTCTTATGACCATAGTGCGTTGGAACAATGGCGTGAATTACAGCGGTTATCGGATATGGTATTGCAAACACCTTTTGAGACAACGGGAATTGTCACGGAATTGTCCGTAGATAGTAATGGAACCCGCCGGGTTGTGTTGCATAGTGAACTGGATTCCATCACGCTTGCTCGTTGTATTGGTACAACTATTTTATTCTTGGCTCTTTTTACGACCTTAATCATTAATTTTGTGCTGGTTGTTAAGAAAAATCGGCAGAACAAACAACGTCTAAACAAAATCAGGCAATATTACGATAACTGTTTTAATACACTTTTTCCGCCTGCGCGTTGGCGATAATCGACAATGGTATGTTAGGCTTCGCTTTATTTGCCAAAGCTGATGATGAGAGGAAAAATGAAGGGTAATTCAGACTCCGATCAAGCTGTCCGTCTGGATAAGTGGCTGTGGGTAGCCCGTTTTTATAAAACACGGGCTATTGCACGGGAAATGATAGATGGTGGTAAAGTTCACTATAATGGTCAAAGAAGTAAACCGAGTAAATTGGTTGAACTAGGGGCTGAAATTAAACTGCGTCAGGGTAATGATGAACGTATAGTTGAAGTTCTTGCACTAAGCAATCATCGGCGCGGTGCGCCGGAGGCGCAACAACTTTACCAAGAGACAGAAGCGAGTATTGCTAACCGGGAAAAAATGGCAATCGCTCGAAAAATGAATGTATTAACTATGCCTCATCCTGATCGCCGACCGGATAAAAAAGAGAGGCGCACGCTGATTAAGTTTAAAAATACCAAATTAAGTGGGCAGGAATAACCTGCTCGAATGAGAGATATTTATGTTTAAACAAGACCAATTACACCGATTTTTATTTGAGAATCATTCTGTACGTGGTGAGCTGGTTTTAGCCAGTGAAACTTACCAGCATATTTTGGAAAATCATGATTACCCGCAGCCGGTACAGCAGTTATTGGGAGAACTGTTGGTGGCAACCAGTTTATTAACTGCAACACTGAAATTTGATGGTGATATTACAGTTCAAATTCAGGGAGATGGCCCGGTCAAACTGGCAGTTATTAATGGTAATCATCAGCAACAAATGCGAGGTGTCGCTCGTATTGATGGATTAGTGGCTGAGAATAGCAGTTTGAAACAGATGGTTGGCACAGGCTATATGGTTATTACCATTACGCCAACTCATGGTGAGCGTTATCAGGGAGTGGTTGCACTGGAAGGTGAAACACTGGCGGATTGTCTTGATGATTATTTCAGGCAGTCTGAACAATTACCCACTCGTCTATTTATCCGTACTGGCATTCAGGATGGAAGAGTTGCTGCTGGTGGTATGTTGTTACAGATTCTGCCAGCGGCGGAACAGGGGAGTGCAGAAGCTTTTGATCATCTGGCGCAACTTACTGCAACCATTAAAGGTGAAGAGTTATTTTCATTGGAAGTTAAGGAGATCTTGCACCGCCTTTATCATGAGGAGGATGTCATATTATATGAACCGCAAGCGGTCGAATTCCGTTGTACTTGTTCTCGCCAACGTTGTGCTGACACATTAGTCACACTTTCCGATGAGGATGTTAATCATATTTTGCAGAAAGATGGCAACATTGATATGGCGTGTGAGTATTGCAGTACACACTATATTTTTGATGCTGATGATCTTGCTGCAATCAGAACAGAAAAAAAGAACCGGCTCCATTGATATTCTATCTAAACAAAATTTTTCACCTTTTAAGGCGCGGCTCCGCGCCTTTCTATCAATATCTATAATACTCAAAACTGCTTTTGTGTCTTTGGCCCCAGATTAAACTCAAAAAAATAGTGGGTTTTCAATTTTTTGATAACTATCGCTGTTAATTAATCATAACTATTTATTATTGCTCACAGAAAAAGCGTGACTACCCAGGAGCAATAACATGAGTGTTAAAGGCATTACCCCGCAGGAACTCGCGGACTATGGAATCCATGATGTTAACGAAATTATTTATAATCCAAGCTATGAATTGTTATTTTCAGAAGAAACCGAACCTTCACTTGAAGGCTGCGAGAGTGGCACTCTGACCAACCTGGGGGCTGTGGCTGTCGATACGGGGATCTTCACTGGTCGTTCCCCTAAAGATAAGTACATTGTTCGTGATGATGTTACCTGTGACACCGTATGGTGGGCTGATCAGGGAAAAGGTAAAAATGATAACAAACCATTACAGCAGGAAACATGGACATATCTGAAAGGCTTGGTGACTAAACAGCTTTCAGGCAAACGTTTGTTTGTGGTTGATGCTTTCTGTGGTGCTAATGCAGATACGCGACTGAAAGTCCGCTTTATCACAGAAGTTGCGTGGCAGGCCCACTTTGTTAAAAACATGTTTATCCGTCCATCAGATGAAGAGTTGGCTGAGTTCAAACCCGATTTTATTGTGATGAACGGTGCGAAATGCACCAACCCGCAATGGCAAGAGCAGGGGCTGAACTCTGAAAACTTTGTTGCGTTCAACCTGACAGAGCGTATGCAGCTTATCGGTGGTACTTGGTACGGTGGCGAAATGAAGAAAGGGATGTTCTCTATGATGAACTACCTGTTGCCACTGAAAGGTATTGCTTCGATGCACTGTTCTGCCAACGTGGGTGAGAAAGGGGACGTTGCGGTCTTCTTCGGTTTGTCGGGTACAGGTAAAACCACACTTTCTACTGATCCAAAACGTAAGCTGATTGGTGATGATGAGCATGGTTGGGATGATGATGGTGTATTCAACTTTGAAGGTGGTTGTTACGCGAAAACCATCAATCTGTCCAAAGAGGCGGAACCTGATATCTACAATGCGATTAAACGTGATGCGTTGCTGGAAAATGTTACTGTATTGACAGATGGCACAATTGATTTCAATGATGGTTCAAAAACTGAAAACACCCGTGTTTCTTATCCTATCTACCATATTGAAAACATTGTTAAGCCGGTTTCCAAAGCGGGTCATGCAACTAAGGTCATCTTTCTGACTGCGGACGCATTTGGTGTGTTACCTCCAGTATCTCGCTTGACACCTGAACAGACTCAATATCACTTCCTATCTGGTTTTACGGCAAAATTAGCAGGTACCGAACGTGGTGTGACTGAACCAACACCTACATTTTCTGCTTGTTTTGGTGCCGCATTCCTGACCTTGCATCCAACTCAATACGCGGAAGTATTGGTAAAACGTATGCAGGCCGCAGGTGCTAAGGCTTATCTAGTGAATACTGGTTGGAATGGTACGGGTAAACGAATCTCGATTAAGGATACCCGTGGAATCATTGATGCCATCCTAAATGGTGATATTGAAGAAGCTGATACCATTACCTTACCTATTTTCGATCTGGCGGTTCCGACAGCGTTACTGGGTGTTGCTACCGATATTCTTGATCCACGTAAGACTTATGCAGATAAATCTCAATGGGAAGAGAAGGCGAAAGATTTGGCTCATCGTTTTGTCGACAACTTTGATAAATATACCGATACCCCGGTGGGAGAAGCTTTAGTAAAAGCGGGTCCTAAACTGTAATTGTAAATTTTTTAACCTCATCCGTGAGGGTGAGGTTTATTTGATGTTCATGTCGGAGGAAGGTCAAACAGTAATATTTCACCATCATCATTGGTACTAATCAGAAGATGGGTTTCATTCTGGATAACCAAACCATCGCTGGTGGTAGCTTTCACACCATTAACCGCTACTTCGCCACGAATGACTTGTATCCAAATATAACGGCCTTTTTCTGCAACATATTCGGCGGTTTCGTGATCCTTCAGTACCCAGCGCCATAAGGTCATATCTTGAAATACTTTTAGTGAGCCATCCCGGGCATCAGGTGAGAGCACCAATTGGCGGCTTTGTACATCATCAAAACGACGTTGTTCATAGCGCGGTGTTAAGCCGGTTTTATCTGGAGCAATCCAGATTTGATACAGATGCAATTGGTGATCACTGCTCGGGTTATATTCTGAATGACGAATACCCGTACCTGCACTCATAATTTGGAATTCACCGGCGGGTACCTGCTCCTTATTTCCCATACTATCCTGATGTTCAACTACACCGGAAAGCACATAGGTAAGTATTTCCATATCCTTATGTGGATGGGTCCCAAAGCCTTGGCCTGCTTCGATGAAATCTTCATTAATCACTCTTAGTGCTGAAAAATTCAAAAAATTGGCGTCGTAATAGTTGGCAAATGAGAAGGTATGCCAGCTAGTTAACCAGCCATGATCGGCATGGCCGCGCTCTGATGCTTTGCGTAAATGGATCATATTCAAATCTCCTCAATGGTTTTTACAGTCTAATTGAGAAGAGATAGCATTAAAGCTTAAAAATCTGACCTATAAATTCAAATATTTTGAATAATTGATGGTTGGATTAATTAATAAAAAAAAGCCAGCACCCGGCTGGCTAAAGTAAACACTGGAAGCAATGTGAGCAATGTCGTGCTTTCATCTGTACCCTGAAGGCAGTTCATCTGAAAGCGATACGAATGATAATAATTATCACTATCGATTGTAAAGTGTTTTTTCTGGTCAAATATAGAATAATGGTGGAAATTTATCTCAACTATTTGATAAATATTACTATTTTTATTGATGTCGTTGTGATACTCAAGGGAAAGAAGACCATTTCACTGAGTCGATTTGTTAAGTGATTACTTTAAATTATTCAGTAAATTTGACATGGTATTAAGAGTCTTAACAGGGGTTACCGTAAACCCTTATCTGGGGTCTATCTGTCGAAATAATTTGATTAGGAACTGAAACATGCTTAGACAAAATAAGCTAGAGCTGGAATTTCATTTACCATAGCCAACTATTTATTTTAAGAAATGTTTTGATGAAATAATTACGCTGTAATGAATTTTAATATGCTGCTCAATGCCAAATGTTCTCTAGAATTCAACTCATTCTGTCTAATAGCCGTTTCATTTATATATTCTGACTGTATTTTAACGTCATGAAAGATATCTTTTCAGGTAATTATATGTGGCATTTTTTGGCGTGGATTGTGTTAACCGGTTTGACTATTTGGGGAATGATTAATCATTCACTAAATCAGAATTATCAACAACAAACAGTTTCATTTAATATTCTTTATCGAGAGCTGAGTGAAAAGCTGGCACAACATGACGCGATTGTATCGCTAACGGATACTAATATCGAATTAGATCGGCTACAGGAAAACTTTCCACAAATCGTCGGATTACAAGAGATGCCAATGAATGTATTAATATTCCCTATAATCAGTGAAGAGGGAAAGGGAAGATATTGGCTTAATAGTAAACGCGATAGTATCCGGTTATTAATAGATCTTAATATCCTGATGAAAGATCTATCATTATTGTCCCAATTCCGAATAGTACAACTGGATTGGAATAATCGCCCATTGATTACATATGGGGTGGAGAAAGAGTACTATTTTTGGAACTGGGAGAAAAAATTAACTAATCGTTTTCAGCCTTTTGTGCTTAAAGTGGGTAACGATCAACAATGGTCTAAACTTCCGTGGGGCTATATTGCTTGTCTGAGTTTTTTATGGGCAGTGATTATCTGTTTTATTTTTTTAATTCAGAAGAATAAAAGATTGAGGAAAATTTCTGATTTACGAGCACATTTTTTTGAATTTACCCGCTTAAATACAATGGATGAAGTGGCAACAGGTGTTGTTCATGAATTAAATCAGCCTTTGACGGCGATTATGAGTTATAATCAAACCGCATTGCGGTTAATGAAAAAACAGCAATATGATAAAGTGCCGCCAATACTGGATTCATCAATTTTGCAAACTCAACGCATCGCAAATTTATTAATGCAATACCGTCAAAAATTGACGACTGGGAGTATTATTTTACAACCTGTAAATATTCAAGCGATATTAGGTCGAGTTGAGATATTGCTCGATAGTGAAATTAAGGCCAGTAAAGTAAAGATAATAAAGCATATTTGTGATGAACTGCCAATGATATCTGCCGAGCCGTTGTGGATTGAGCAAATATTTCATAATTTAATTAGCAATGCCATTCAGGCACAGCAAGAGCAAGGTCAGTTAGAATATCAAAATTGGATCTGCATTGATATCACCTATATTGATGACATGATAAAAATCATGATAACAGATGGTGGTCCTGGATTAAGTGATGAAGCTTTAAAGAATGTGTTTATTCCATTCTTCACAACACGCCAACAAGGTATGGGATTGGGAATGACGTTAACAGAAACATTAATTCATAAACTTGGTGGTGATATTAATGCTGGAAATTGCGAAACAGGAGGGGCGTGTTTTATTATTTGGTTACCAACTAATAAAGGTAAGGAGAAATAATGGTGGCAGTGATTTATCTTATTGATGATGATGAAGCGATCCGTGATTCATTATCTATGTTATTAGAAACAATGAATTGGCAGGTCAGTTCATTTCCTGGTGCGCAAGAATTTCTTGATGAAATTGATAAGGAAAATATTTCGGCGCTTCAGGGATGTATTTTATTGGATATTCGTATGCCGGGAAAACCTGGATTGGCATTACAGGCCGATCTTTTGAAACTCAACAGTACATTACCGGTAATTATCATGACTGGACACGGAAATATTGATATTTGCCGTCGTGCTTTTAAGAATGGGGCTTTCGAGTTTTTAACCAAACCTATTGATGCGGATTTATTAATTGAAACAGTTTCAAGTGCATTATTATTTCATCAGAAAGTATTTAAGCAACGTCAGATATATGAGCAGTTGAAAACGAAATTTAGCCAGTTATCTGAACGTGAAAGGGAGGTGATGAAAATTATTCTGGAAGGTAAAACCAGTAAACAAATTGCTCAACAGTTATCGTTATCACCACGTACCATTGAGGTTCATCGCGCCAATATATTTCATAAATTAGATATACATTCTTTACCACAATTAGTAAAAGAGTATGAGTTATTTAAGTCATTATCTTATGACTAAGTATTTTTACTAAGTCGAATAAGTAATTGGCCGAATAGATATAGCCGATAAATCTCATTAAGTTAGAACAGGATAATCCATCAACTTAAACTTAATGAGGTTTACCTATGAAACATTCTCTTTTTTATACTGTTTTGGCAGCAGGTTTATTTGCTCAATCTGCTTTTGCTTCATCACTAATTACTGAACGTAATATTACCCTTGAGGTAGCAAATAAATTAGCTTCTGAGGCAATTCAATCTTGTGCGGCTAATAACTACAACGTAACGGTTTCGGTTGTTGATAAAAGTGGGGTTCTGAAAGTGGTTCAGCGTATGGATAAAGCCGGGTTGCATACTGTTGAGGCGAGCAAAATGAAAGCTTATACCGCATTATCTACCCAGAGAACGTCAGAGGACGTAATGAAAACTGCACAATCGAATCTTGGTGCTCAATATTTAGGGGATATTCCTGGCTTCCTATTACTTGGTGGTGGTGTTCCTGTTAAATCTGGTGATAATGAAGTGATTGGTGCAATTGGTATTGGTGGCGCGCCGAGTGGTTCTTTAGACCAACAGTGTGCTTTTGATGCAATTCAGAAAATTTCATCAGATCTTTAAACTTTAAAATACGAATTTCTACAAATCTAATAATAATATTAAGATGTAATTAATCTATTATTATATTAATATGGGAAATTAATATCTTACATGATAGTATTTTTAATGGGATGAAAAATTAAAAAAACAAATCTTATATCCAATGGGTTTTATTTTTGGTTAATGGTGTGTTTATAATAATTCATTGTTATTATGGTTTGTGTCTGGTTATACAATAAATTGAAGTTTTTTAGTTTAAATATGTTCGGCGGTATATATACCACTGAACATATTTATTGTTATTCTCTTTTTCTTCCAGAGTGTGTATTATGAAATACAGATCTTATAATTATAAAAATCAGCCGTTTTACGTGGGAATTTCTTCCGCTTTATTTTGGTTTTATATTGAAACTGTTTCGATATAAACATTTGATTATGGAATATTTAAGCTATTTAGGTAACACATTGAATAATGATGGTCATTGTTAGCTGAGGGAATTTCATAAATAGAGCTAACGATAGGTTATAATTGATTATTTAAGATGGATTTTAATCTTCATTCTCTATTAATGTCAGATATGAAATAGTTATTCTGTGTTTTATGCTACTTGCTTGATATTACCGATTGTAACGGAAGCCCAGTTAGTAATAACAGTAACTTGACAGCATATTTAATACATGGAGTAATACATATAAATTCACACCAGTCTTATGTAATAAAAGATAATTACATTATTATCGTGCGCAACATCACGAAAAAACAACTCCGCCTGAGCTCTCCTCCCTCATTATTCCAGGAATAGGAGGATGTTGAGCTATCTGAGACATTATTTAATATTTTCGCCTCACTTCATTAACAATAATATCGGCTATGATTTATTTCTATTAAAAAGGTTTGATTATGGTGGCGCATTTTTGGAAAAAGGCTTACCTGGCCCTATTAAGCAGTACATTCGTTTTGCTACTGGCTAGCTGTGATAACAATCGTTCTTTACCCAAAACCCCGGAGGAGCCGATGGCGCATATCCCTAATAAAGTACCCAGTGAAGCTGCTACTGCCGGCAATTTTCAGGCGGTGATCCACTTAGTGGACATTGCTAAATTAAGTCAAAGTCCAACAACAAACCGTGATTACAGTACCAACACCCTCTACTTATGGAACGACAAAAATTGTGATGCTTTGGCTTCCCCTTCATTAAACTGGAACGACACCAGTGCAATTCCTACAGGCAGCGATAGTTATGGGCCTTACTGGGTCGTGCCATTAAATAAGAATGAGGGTTGTATCAATTTTATCGTGCGTGATGGTAACAACAATAAATTGATCGACAGTGACCTAAAAATCTCCTTCTCTGATTTCAAGAACCGTACTGTCTCTGTGATACCCGGCAGTCATCAAATCTATCGCAGTCGTGCGGAAGCCTTTAATTCTGTGTTTGGCGTTTCCCAGGCTTCGGCACATTGGGTCGATAATCAGACTTTGTTATGGTCGGGTGGAGCGGATAAGCCCCATGTCCGCTTATATTACAGCCGGAATGGTAAGGTGGAAGCTAATGATGAAGGAAATTTCATTGATAGCTATTTGACGCTAACACCGGCCACTCTAAACCAGAAGACGGCAGAACGATTTCCACACTTGAAGAAGTTAACAGCGTTCCGCCTGCCAGAGGACACTGATGTCGATATATTGCTTACCGGTGATCTGGTGGCATTGGCGACCAATGAAGCGGGCTTGTTGTTGTCGGCGACTCAAGTACAAACGGCTGGTGTTTTGGACGACCACTTTGCCAATGTTGCTGACACACTGGAATATGGTGCGCTAATCAATGATACCGGTGTTACCTTCCGCTTGTGGGCGCCTACTGCTCAGCATGTTGGGTTGGTTATCTATGATGCGAATAAACAGATTATCGCCAATCATGCAATGACCCGTGATCCTGCTAGTGGTTCCTGGTCGTGGCAAGGAGATAAAGAGCTGGTTGGTACTTACTACCGCTATGCTTTAACGGTGTACCATCCATTTTCCCGCAATGTGGAGCACTACGAGGTTACTGATCCCTATTCCCACAGTCTGTCCACCAATTCGGAATACAGTCAAGTCATCAAGTTGGATGACGAGGCGCTAAAACCACAAAACTGGGAAAGTTTGATCATGCCGCGCCCGCAAAATACACCAGCGGACATTGCTCGCATGACCATATATGAAGCTCATGTCCGTGATCTCTCTGTTGCAGACAATACAATGCCGGAAGCTTGGCGAGGTAAATATCTGGCTCTGACTGCTAACAACAGCGATATGTTCAAACATCTTAAAGCATTGAGTCAGGCTGGAGTCACTCATATAGAGCTGCTGCCAGTATTTGATGTGGCTTCCATTAATGAATTTAGCAACCAAGTAGCTGATCTCAACCATCCATTCAGTCGTTTGTGCCAAGTCAACTCAAAGGTGAAGAGCAGCCGTTTCGCTGATTATTGCAATAGTTCACAGACCGTGGGTGAACTATTGCAGGAGCTAAAGAGCGGTGACAGCGCTAATAACCCACAGGTACAAGAGTTGAATGCAATGATTGCAGAAACTGACTCTTACAATTGGGGCTATGATCCATACCATTACTCGGTGCCGGAAGGTTCTTATGCCACAGATGCGGAAGGTTCGGTACGTATAAAAGAGTTTCGCTCCATGATTCAGGCCATCAAACAGCAATTGGGAATGAATGTGATTATGGACGTAGCGTATAACCATACCAATGCGGCGGGTCCAACACACCCATCTTCAGTGTTGGATAAGGTCGTGCCTTGGTACTATCATCGTTTGGATGAGATCACAGGTAATGTTGAATCTAACACCTGTTGTCACGATACAGCTCCAGAACACCGTATGTTCGCTAAGCTCATTGAAGACTCGTTGGTGACTTGGGCTAAGGACTATAAAATCGACGCATTTCGATTTGACTTAATGGGCTATCATCCCAAGGCACAGATCTTATCAGCGCTGGCAAAAGTACGCGCGATTAACCCATCGGTCTATTTCTTCGGTGAAGGTTGGAACTCCGGGCAGGACGACCGTTTCGAAATCGCTTCACAGATTAACTTAAAAGGCACCGGGATTGGTACTTTCTCTGATCGACTGCGTGACGCTGTACAAGGTGGGGGGCCGTTTGATTCTGCTGATAGCATTCGCATTAACCAAGGGGTGGGCAATGGTGTTGGTACGTTACCTAACGAAATGGCTTGGTTAGACGCTAATGAGGCGCGTCATCTGGCGGATCTGGTACGTCTTGGTATGGCGGGCAACCTAGCTGATTTTGTAATGATTAATAAAGATGGGGCAGTGAAAACAGGTAGGGACATTAACTACAAAGGGGCTATAGCCGGTTATGCCTCTGATCCGATTGAGGTGATCAATTATGTCTCTAAACATGATAACCAAACACTGTGGGACATAATTAGCTATAAGGCGGCACGTGAGGCGGATCTGGCAACGCGGGTTCGTATGCAGGCAATATCCCTCGCTACGACGTTCCTTGGGCAGGGGTTGACCTTCGCTCAACACGGATCGGAGCTACTGCGCTCAAAATCTTTTACCCGTGATTCCTATAATTCTGGCGATTGGTTTAATCGTGTTAGCTACACCTACCAGGATAACAACTATAATGTTGGTATGCCGGATCAGCGTGTTGATGGCGAAAATTACGCATTGATTGAAAAAGTGAAAAATGTGGTAGATAAACCGGGCAAAACTGAATTATTACAGATGACGGCTTTTTATCAGGAACTGGCGCGTTTGCGTCAATTTTCACCCCTGATGTCTCTCGGCGATGGTGCATCGGTTAAACAACGCGTTGATTTTCGTAATGTTGGGCTGCATCAGCAGCTTGGGCTGTTCGTAATGACTATAGATGACGGTTCCGCTACTAATGACGACCGTGATTTGAGGTTCGACGGCCTTGTCGTGATGATCAACGCTGCACCACATATTGCTACAGTGAGAGATCTTAACGTCAGAGGATTAAAGTTGAATGATATTCAGAGCGAGTTAGGTAGCGCTTCGCTAGCGGCGGGTATCAGAATAGCAACAGATGGCACAGTCACGTTGCCCGCTTGGTCAGTAGCAGTGCTGGTTCTACCGCAGGATGGGGTTCGCGGTATGGGTTTGCCTGTTCGCAGGAAGTAACGAGCAGGAATTTTCCATTGTTTGCAACGGGGCGGTTTATCCAGACCGCCCATCTTTACCTCGAAAGGGTACTCCCACAGCTTCCCTTGTTGATGATAATTGAGACATTGTTTATTTCCTTACCTATCTTCTGCCTGCGTTAGTAGTTTTTGTTTTTCACCATCATGTTGCCGCTATTCTTCACAAAATAGGTGACTTTAATAAGTTTAATTCTCTCATTGGTCATAGCGCTTAATAGTTATAAAAGTCAGTAAATTATGTTGACATAATAAAAAAATATGATGATATAGTTTTTATTTGATTGTGAATTATACAAAATTCTTAGTGGTGGTTTTTTGGAAAGGGTGGTGATGGGCCAGTACTCATTTAATCGCTTTTTTCTCACCACCACACAGAGGGAGGCAAGTTGAACTTCCAAGGGCTACAGGCAAAGTACCGTCGTTTATTTCAGGAAAGTGCTGCCTGGAAACTGTTAAGAGCTGATAATTCCCCTTTCATTTTGGCATTCTTAGGGGAGTTGTTTTCCGAGGATAGTGAAGTCCCTTTTAGTCGTGCCCGTGTGTCACTTGATGCAGAGCTGGTACGCTGTCGTGAACTTGGTCTGTGGGAAACGGAAACGGGCGCTGGCACTTATCTCAATAAATGGATTCGGGAAGGCTGGTTGCGTGAGATGGATGACACATTAACTAAAACGGATGCCAGTGAAATTGCGCTCCGTTTTAGCCAGGGGCTTGATGAGCGTAATTCAGGAACCACTGCGTCTCATCTTCGAATTGTGCAGGAAGCGGTCAGGGACTTTGCAGTAGCGATTAGCCCAAATGCCGATGAGCGTGTCGCGCTTTTGGAAGATAGAAAATCCGAGATCCAGAGAGAGATTGATGCTCTGAGAGCCGGTGTTGTGACCGAATTAACCGAGGCTGAGCAGCGGGAAAGAATTCGTGAAATTTACCAACTGGCTTCTGTTTTAACGGGTGATTTCCGCCGTGTTGAAGATGAAATTCGTCGGTTGGATCAGGAAATTCGTATTCAAATTATTGAAGGAGACTCTACCAGAGGAGATATCCTTCTTGCTGTTTTAGAAAAAGAAGCATTACTGGCTAAAACAGATGCTGGTAGTGCGTTTGAAAGCTTTTTTCATTTGTTATGTGATCAAAATAGAACGATGGAGCTACGAGATCAGCTTCGAAGTATTTTAAGTCGTCCGATCGCAGAACACTTAAGTACCCAGCAGCGGCAATTCTTAAGTCAGCTCATGAGAGAACTGAGCCGCGAGAGTGACAGAGTTTTTCAAATCAGGCGAAGAACAGAAGAGAGTTTGCGTGCTTACATAGAGAGTGGCACTGCTCAAGAAAATCGTGCTGTTGATAGATTGCTTGGTCAATTGGAACGACTCGCCATTGAATTGAAGAACTCAGGTTATGACTTGCAAACGGCAACAACTCTGTCACTGCCCGTTGGCGCGGCAAGTATTAGCTCTCCTGAAAGCATGCTTCTGAAATCACCTGATGAAAAGCTGGATACTTCAGATGCTGAAGAACAGCTCAACTCTCGGGAACCGAGTATGCAAATGCTGGATTGTCTTGATGTTGTTCAAATTCGATTAATCGCTGAGAGGGCGTTAGAAACGTTAAAAGAGTTTGGTCCAATGACGATTGCGTCTATTGCAAATTATCACCCGATTAATTCAGGGTTAGAGGAGTTAGTTGCCTATTTGCGGGTGGCCAAATCTGTCGGGGCTGCATTATTGGAAGAAAAGGAATCAATTGAAATCAGTGACAAACGTGGAGCTCACTTGCTGGCGTCTATACCCATTTTCTTGCTGAGCGCCGACCTGTTTCCAGACAGTTTGGATGAATTGGTTCTTTAGATGGTGAATAGAAAGTGGCTGTAGATATATATAGTGAGGACTGTAATGTGTGTAGTAAAAAGTTGAATAAAGATAATGGTGCCCTCGCTACCCTTGGGAAGTCTAATTCCGATCCTCAGGAAGAACAGAAAACAGGGTTCTTCGATCAGTTGATAAAACACCATACTCAATCAGAGTATGACCCGCTTACAGATACAGCCAGCGTTGAATCTGATGTGGCTTTTTCGGTTATCAATCAAACCCCATCCTTTGAAATTGATGATGTATTAGTCAATAAGTACTCTGAAAACTCAAACAGTGATATGCCACCTGATGCGCGCCGGGTGCTGGTTAGCTTGCTGCGTCAGGGCGTTATTTTGTCTTCGCAGAAAGCCAAATTGTTTGAATTACTTTGTCGATACCAATGTGCTGTACGCAAACATCTGTCAGAAGTCTATTTGAAGTTAGTCTTAGATGAAAAAGCAGGTGTCGCCTTTATAGCTGGCTTTCAGAATGAGGAAGATACTGAATCGTTGGGTATAGATGATGAAGAGGTTGTATCTCTGATTAGCCGAAGGACGCTCTCTTTATACGATACATTGTTGCTGTTAGTGCTGCGTAAACACTATCAGGAGCGGGAAACATCGGGAGAGCAAAGGATTATCATTGATATAGAACGTATAGAATCCCATCTGACGCCGTTTTTACCGCTGACAAACAGTACTAAATCTGATCGGAGAAAACTCAAGGGTGCTCTTGATAAAATGGTGACGAAAAAAATATTGAGTTCAGTGCGGGGAAGTGAGGATCGCTTCGAGATTACACCGGTGATCCGCTATGTAGTCAGCGCTGAATTTCTCGAAAATATGCTTAATGAATACCTGAAAATGGCGGGAGAGAAGGGTATTGAGCTAAATAAAAATGGCAGCGACGCTGTTGATTATCAAGATGAAGAGGAATAGACAGGAGATGAAAATGACTGATCAAACTCTTCCGGCTAATTCATTATTTCATGTTGGTCAAATCAGATTAGCTGAACTCTCAGTTTATAACTGGGGGTCATTTAATGGCTTGCATACCGCGTTGATAGATCCTATGGGAACGCTGGTCACTGGAGATAATGGCGCCGGAAAATCGACGTTTATTGATGGTCTTATGGCTTTGCTGCTTCCTGCCGGAAAGGCAACTTTTAATATGGCTGCGGCGCAGGGTGATCGTTCTGACCGGACTTTACTTTCCTATATGCGGGGAAGTTTTGGATCTGCCCATGACGGAGCGGGTACGAGAGTCAGAAGTAAGCGTGAATTTGGCGTGGTGACTGGGCTTAGGGCTTTGTATCAAGGTGATGATGGGTCAAAAATCACGCTTGCGGCGCTTTTCTGGATTACTAAATCGACGAATGTGATTGCGGATGTGACACGCGTTTATGCTGTTGCCAAAAGAGACCTGACTCTTAAGGAAATGCTTAATGCTTTTGGGAACGGTAATGCCCGGGCATTCAAGCAATGGCTGCGTGATGACCCGACGATTACGTGCTGTGATGATAATTTTTCTGATTATCAGGAGTTGTACCGAAAGCTCCTGTATATGGACAATAAGAATGCGCCTGCACTTTTGTCGCGGGCGTTAGGTCTGAAAAAAATTGATGATTTAACTGGGTTGATTCGTGAGTTGGTACTTGAACCGAGTACGGTCAAGGATGATGCTAAAAAGGTAGTGGAAGAGTTTGCTGATCTGGTGGCAATTCATAGTCAATTAGTGGATGCAAGAGCACAAGAGGTACACTTATCTAGGTTACCTGAACTCAACGCAATTATCGAAAAAACAACGAAAGAATTTGCGGAGCTGATGGCTGAGAAAAATAGTCTCCCGGTCTACTTTGGGGAGATTTTTGCACAATTGTGGAGTGAAAAAATTACTGATATTGAGGCTGAACTGGAAGCGCTACTCCTCAAAATTAGCCAAGCTGAAGAGCAGAAAGTGGATGCGAATAAGTTGGTTGAGCGAAGGCACGAGGAATACCTTCAATTTGGTGGGGATAAAATAGAGTCGCTTAGAAAGGAAGTTGATCATACCCAAGCTCAGTTGAATCGGGTGGTTAGAAATTCATCGCAATATCAAGCTCATGCCAACGAGCTGGCTCTCCCTTCTGTATTAGAGGAGGCTGTATTTCTTAAAAATCAATCCGCAGCATCAGCCAGACTTGCCAGTATTCAGCAAGAAGAAGGAGAGTATCAGGACAAGTTTGCAACCATTAGTGCTAAATTCAGTGAGCTACAAGCAAATATCCATGATATCTCTCAGGAAATTCGGGAAATTGAGGCAAGACCTGATTCCAATATTGATGTGAAATATCAGCAACTGCGAGATGAACTGGTTAATTCTCTAGAATTAAGTAAAGACCAATGTGTATTTATCGGTGAGCTTATTGATGTCGAGGATCGTGAAAAAGTATGGCAGGGCGCGATAGAGAGGGCGTTGGGCGGTTTACGAACAACACTTGCTGTGCCATATCATTGTTATTCAATGGTGACGCGTTGGTTAAACGCCCGGCATACGGGGTTACATGTACGCGTGCAAGTTGTGAATGATTCTGCGACTCAAGGTCAATCGGCGGAGTTTAAGCCTGATGGTTATCTAAGGAAACTGGTATGGCGCACTCACCCTTATCGAGAGTGGCTCAAGCACCATTTGCAGCGATTTGACCTGCAATGTGTTTCGAACACGGAAGAATTGGATCAAACCCCGTTTTCGATGACACAGCAGGGGTTAATGCACATGGATAAGGGGCGCTTTGAGAAAAAAGATCAACACCGGATAGATGACAGAAGACGCTGGTGTCTGGGTTTTTCAAATAAATCACGTTTAGCCATTCTTAATAACGATAAAAAAGAGTTAAGTCTGCAACTGGCGGAAACGGAGAAGAAGGTGAGCCAGGCTCGTCAAGATTTGAATTCTGTTTCTGATCGTAAAATACTTTGGGAGAAGATCCAAAGTTATCGCTGGGATGATATTAATGCTCCTTACTGGCACGAAAAGCTTTCTGATTTGCAGGTTGACCTTAAGGTGTTGGAACAGTCAGGTGGTGATCTTGATAAGGCCAGAGAGCGTTGGGAGTCGGCTAAAGGGCAGCTAGATCAAATTCAATCGGTATTAAATCAGCTCAACTCTGATTCTGGTGGCGTTAAAAATACGCTGAAAAATGCAAAAGAAGAATGGAGCAAAGCGCAGGCAAAAGCGTCGAAAGGATTATCTGATTCAGCCAGGCAATTACTTGCGATTCGGGTTGGCGTGCTTAATACAAACGATTTAGGCCGGATGTCTGAATTGGTGTTGAAAGTTGAAGAAGATTTGGAACGTCTGTCAGATATTAGCCGAAATAGTAAAGACAAAGCGGAAAGATTAGCCATTAGCATTATGGTCTCATTCAGATCTAACGATAAATGGCAAGTCTTCACGGTTGACTGGCAAAGTAATATTGGTGGCTTACCTGATTATCTTAATCATTTACGACAACTGGAAGAGGAAGGGCTTCCCAACCTTGTGGAGCAGTTTATTGAACGTTTGAATAAGCATGCAACGCAGTCGCTAGCGCGGATTAAAACTAAGCTTGAATCTGAACGGGAAGATATCCTTGAGCGGATTGATATCATTAACCGGGTCCTCAAGCGTACAGAATTTCGATCAGGAACACATTTAAAGCTAGGTTCAAAGAGAGAGAAATTTCCGCATGTTAATGAGTTTGAACAGCATTTGCGTAAGGTGCTTAGTCAGGTAACCAGTGATGACCATGAAGCACGGTTCCGTCAATTGGTTAAGGTAGTTGAAATACTTGGGAAAGCAAGCGCACTAGGTTCTTCAAATACATTGGAAAGTTTAAGGCTGCTTGATCCTCGTTATCAGATGTCATTTTATGCTGAAGAGTTGGATAGTAATACCGGTGAGATTCGTGATGTATTGGAGTCATCTAGTGGAAAGTCAGGTGGGGAGAAAGAGTCATTTGCGGCGACTATTGTAGCGGCGAGTTTGGCTTATGTTTTGACGCCAGATGGCTATGATCGACCGGTTTACTGTACTGTTTTCTTAGATGAAGCATTCTCAAATACGGCTGAAACGGTAAGTCGGCGTGTGCTCCGAGTGTTTAGAGAGCTCCATATTCACGTTAATTTGATTACGCCTTATAAAAACTTGAATCTGGCAAGGGAATCTGCTCGTTCACTGCTCATTGCGGAAAGAGACCAGGAAAACCATGACAGCCATTTATGTGAAGTGACTTGGGAAGAGATTGACCGAAGAATAGGCGAAGAGAAGGAGAAAAAGTTGCCTGATGAGGCTGCTGATTTGGGTATCGAGTTTGAGAAACTGACATGAAAAGAGGGCAGGATGAGATACGTTGGGGGTTATTGCCAGCGCAAGTTAAGAGCATCATTAGGCAGCGTGAGTGGGATAACCTTTCCTCACTAAAAGCCCGGTTATTGGGCATCAAAGCATTCCCTATTCGCGTTGGCTTGAAACCACCCAAAGGGAATTCTGCCATACTAGATATCATTCATTTTCAACGGTTTATTGAACAGTGGAAATCATTTCCCCATCAAGATCTTGTGGAGTGGTCTTCCAAGAATTTCAGGGAGCTATCTGAGCAACGCATTCCAACTTTTGTTGTCATTGAATCGATGCAATGTCTGATTCAATTTTTAGGAAATGATGCCCTTTCCCGAAGTAAGATATGGGAAAGAAATATGAAGCCATTTTTGCGGGTTGATAAAGATTTCTATCTTGCATTGGTTAAATGTATAGATATTGTGGAAAAACTCTCTTTGAGAGATGCGGAATTATTGGCAAAACTTCTTCCACAATTAAAGCCAGGCTTGGGGGAAGGACAATATTTAAGAGCATTACCTCTCATTGGTATTGATACTAAGTTTCTTGAGAACCACCAAATCCTGATCGAAGAGCTGACCGATGTGATTCACAAAGGTGCGGTTTCTGCATTTGGAGGTCTTACTGCTTGGTTGGGTTGTTTAACAAATCCCAAGGGTTGGTTAACCATAAGACCGCTTTGTCATACTGCGATGGCTGCGCTTGGTGGAATTCCGATACTTCAAATACCTGGTGAATTACTTAAACAGCATGAACTTCCGGCATCGAATATATTAGTAGTTGAAAACTTACAGTCTGGTTTAGCATTACCCGAAATGCCTGACACGATAGCGGTGATAGGAGGAGGGAAAAACATTGCCTGGATGGATGCAGTGTGGCTGAAAGGTAAGCGTGTAGGGTATTGGGGAGATATTGATACCTGGGGTTTGGCTATTCTCAGTGACGTCAGAGATAAATGTGTAGATATTGAATCCCTGATGATGGATGTTGAAACCGTTAAAGTTCACGAAGATAGAATGGTTCCTGAACCAAATCCAGTTGAATCCGATCCTTCATCGCTAAATGAGGATGAAGTAAAGTTGTTTAATGATCTCATCTCTGGCCGGTTCCAGTCTTCACGTTTAGAGCAGGAGCGTCTTTCATCTGATTACATTAGAAACAAACTTATAGATTGGCTGTCTTAATTCGGAAGCCACCAAGCGCACTGTGTTTTCTGTTTATCAGAAATTATCACTTTCTTGGTGTACATTGAAACGGTGTGTGATCAGATTGGCAAACGCCTGACTCGCAGCGCTTCGATATGCGCCGCTGCGCCACAACAGCACGGCATTGCGCTGCGGTAACGGAGGTTGAATGGCAATGGAATAGAGCCCGGCCTGCTCGTGGGCTATGACATCAGGTAACAAAGTTGCGAGCCGTCCCCGGCGGACAATCTCTACGATTGTGCTGATTGAGTTAGCCTCAATTGCAATGCGCGGCGTGATCCCCTGTCTCTGGAAGTACGAATCGATATGGCTTCGCGTTGCAAAGTCTTTGCTTAATAGCGCTAATCCTTCATGTTCCAGCATCTTCGCTGTTAATGATATTTGTTGGCCGATGAATCGATGCGATTTACCAACGATCAGACTGAGTGTTTCGATGAACAATGGCTCGCTATCAATGTCGGGGGATCGCACCTCTGAAAACGCGATGCCGAGATCGAGTTGGTTCTCCGCTAAAGCTACCTCTATCTGATCTTGCGTCATTTCCTTGATATTCAATGCAATTCCCGGATAGCGTGCGTTGAAACGCTCTACCCAATGGCCGATGAAGTAAGTGGTGAAGGTGGGTGTCATTGCCAGCCTGAGCAATCCACGGCTTAAATCCTGCACATCGTGAATCGCACGCTGCCCAGCATCCAGATCCTGCAATGCACGACGGGCGTAACTTGTGTATACCTCGCCAGCGTCGGTGAGTCGCACACTCCTTCCAGAACGGTCGAATAACTGCACATGCAGTGAC
The DNA here is from genome assembly GCF_020387775.1 of Photorhabdus antumapuensis. Classification (NCBI taxonomy): domain Bacteria; kingdom Pseudomonadati; phylum Pseudomonadota; class Gammaproteobacteria; order Enterobacterales; family Morganellaceae; genus Photorhabdus; species Photorhabdus antumapuensis. Next base: position 6,929 of record NZ_JAHZMK010000029.1, on the reverse strand, counting down.
TCCTCAAGTTGCCTGATTTGTTGCGATAAGGTCGGCTGCGAGACATGAAGTTCCTCAGCGGCGCGAGTGAAGCTCTGATGTTCGGCAACTGCCAGCAGATAACGAATATGTCGCAGCAGCATGTCAATTAACTATTTGAAAATGATATGGAAATAATGACATCCTGATCTTTGAGACAATAGAAAAATTTGCTCATTCTTCACCTGTTAGTTGTCTTATCGGCCACGATGGAGTGAAGACTATAAGGGCTTCCCGAGCATGTCAACTATTGGAAAATACTATAGAGGTGATAGAAATCCGATCTTTGACGCTATAGATAAATTCGTTCATTCTTCATCCATCAGCTTTCTTATCGATCACGATGGATTTACGACATAGAGGCTGGTTCGATCGATGCACTAGACTGCTTGCTCGGTCAAATTGTTTCGCTTGCGGACTATCCGCATGTTTCTGCAACACAATCCATGTTTCACCACGGCATTTAATAGCCCATTAATCCAAAGGAAATCATTATGATACAATCTCAATATTCCCAAACTCCCCGCCATATCCTTACCGATGCTATCATCGACGCCAAAACGCGCTGGAATTTGACGTTTGAGGACATCGCACAAGGAACTGGCCTGAGTCTCGCATTCGTTACTGCTGCGCTGCTAGGTCAGCATCCATTGCCTGCCGATGCTGCGAGGATTGTAGTTGACCGGCTTGAACTTGACGAGAATGCTTTCCTTCTGCTGCAAACTATCCCTGTGCGCGGTAGCATCCCAGGAAGTGTACCGACTGATCCGACTATTTACCGATTCTATGAAATGGTGCAAGTTTACGGCTCAACGTTAAAGGCGCTAGTCCATGAGAAGTTTGGTGATGGCATTATCAGCGCGATTGATTTCAAACTTGATATCAAAAAGGTCGATGATCCTAATGGCGGCTCGCGTGCTGTCATTACGCTAGATGGGAAATATTTGCCGACTAAGCCGTTCTAAAACCATTGCAATTGTTGGCATCGGCAAGAGGTTTGAATTTGAGAGACAGACCTCTTGCCGTTTCAAATTAAAGTTTATTAATTAATTTGAGATTCAATTATATAACTAATGGAGTTATGGGTAAGTGTCGCATTTGGTCCGTTGATAATAATCTCTACATCTGTGGCCTGTGATATATCTGTATCTGGTGTACTTTTATTCACACATAGTTCTCCAGAGGATTAAAAGGATTATGGTCGGTCAGCGGGGATTAAGGTCCCGGCAGGATAAAACGACGGGTCCGCGCAGAATTGATCAATAACCTGCATCAACTGGGAAGGACGCTCATAAACGACCGCATGTCCACAATCTATCTCTGTATAGCGTGCATCCTGAATGGCGCCAAACAGATCTTTGCTGTGACGGATAGGTGTCATTTGATCGTGTGTACAGCCGATAATCAGTGTTGTGGCTTTTATCGTAGGAACAAGTTGGGAGATATCAACCCGGCCATTAAGATCCATTTGTAACTCTTCAAATTCCCCCGGCATAGCATTTTCAAATCCGATTGCGGGCTGATCTGGAAACATATTTACATGATTGGGAGAACTGAAAGCGCAAAACATCATAAAGTCTGCAATAGCAGGTGATTGGATCTCATATAACTGACGCCAAACAGATAAAAATCGTTCTAACTGTAAATCTGTTTTCATCCATCCTGCGATCAGAACCAAATTGCGAACTAGGTCTGGACGTTTAGCAGCAACAGAAGCAACAACAACAGCGCCTAAGGAGTAACCTATCAGAGTGACAGACTCCCCCGACGCCGCTGTTTCAATAACGGCTTCGACCTGTTTTTCAAGATGTTCAAGCATAAGCGTTTCGTCTGCTTTTACTGGTTGAGTAAAATCCAGTGATATAACCCGATTTTCCGAGGCAAGCAGTTGAAAGAGATAACCGAAATGTATTTCTGTGCTACCGCCAGTACCATGTACCAGGACTATAGGATTTTTCTTGGCGTTATCCTTAATTGGATCGAGAGGTTGGGATGTGAAGAACTTTACATCTTTTCCGTCTACGTTTATGACACTTCCGTTGATATTAAATTTTTTCTCGGACTTATTCATGGTAATTAAACCTCTCCTGATAGGTATGGTATGGGTTATAAATAAACCCAATGTTGGGTAATTAAATAATTATCTTGTTAGTTGCTTAATTAAATTAATAACTAAGTATAGAGTTATTGTCAAACTATAAAGTTAAAATAGTATCGTGCTTGAATGTTTATATTATTATAAAAATCAATATTAGGACTTATTTATTATATTTTGGTGATATTGCAGGCAGAAAAAATAAGTTGCAATTTATTAATTAAGCTGGGCGGATTCGACTAATAAGTGCAATTTTTCAGAAAGGCGGTCAGTTGCTATAGTAGGCATCTTTCCCGCCACAGGAAAATGCACTATGGCCTATACACAACTGACCGAGACAGAAAGATACCAGATTTCCAGTTTAAAAAAAGCGGGTTTTTCACAGCGTTTCATTGCTGAGTCACTTAAGAGAAGCCCGTCGACCATCAGCAGAGAATTGAAGAGAAATCAAGAAGCCCAGACATACTGCCCCGAACAGGCTCATTTAAAGGGATTGGCTCGTCGTCATTTTGCTAAGAAAGCCGTGAAAATCACACCGGAAGTAAAAAAATGGATAAAACGGTTAATTTGGAAAGATTTAAGTCCTGAGCAGGTGGCTGATTATTTGAAGCAACATAAAGGGATATTTTTGCATCATGAGACGATTTATAGGCTGATTTATCAAGATAAAATAGAGGGGGGTGATTTATGGCAACATCTACGAATTGCTAGAAAACCCTATCGTAAACGCTATGGTTGCTATGAAAAAAGAGGCAAAATTAAAAATCGGGTCAGTATTGATAAGCGCCCGGAAATCGTTGATAAAAAAGAGCGTATCGGCGACTGGGAAGGTGATACGATAATGGGGAAAGATAAAAAAAGTGCCTTATTAACCCTGGTTGACCGTAAAACGCTGTATACAATTATTGTTAAACTGGATAGCAAGCGGGCATCAGAAGTGACGAAAGCGGCGGTGAAAGTATTATATCCGTTAAAACAAAGAGTTAAAACCATCACCTTCGATAACGGTTTGGAGTTCGCAGATCATGAAACCATAAGTAAAAAATTAGAAACTGAAATTTATTTTGCCCATCCTTACTCGCCTTGGGAGAGAGGGATCAATGAGAATATCAATGGGTTAATCAGACAATACTTTCCAAAGGGAACTGATTTTAATGAAGTCTCTGATCAGGAAATAAATTTTGTGGTAAACCGATTAAATCATCGTCCCCGAAAAACACGGGGTGGGAAAACCCCGAATGAATTATTTAAGGGTATACGAACATGTTTACTTCCAGATTAACGATGTTGCACTTATTATGTGAATCTACCCTGTAAATTTATTTCCAGGCTGAATGGGATAAACATCGAAATATTAAGAAAAACTATATGTTGGATTGTCTTATTAATTTCTTATTTAACATTGACAGACTTTCATCCTCATACCATAGTGATTACATCACCTTTATTTTATGTGATTGTATTATTGAATAATTTTATTTATCTATTATTTGGATATAATTGATTCCTAATTTATATAGGACACTCGACTCAGTTTATACAATTCAGCATATATAATCTGCTTCAGATAGATAAAACTGAATAACGTCGTCAGATATTTAACACACCTGTTCAGGAGATGAAAAATGTCTACTCAGATCGTGAATGAACAAGATCCGCAATATGCGGTGGCAGAAGGTGAGAAACGAGCTATACGCACGATTAAGCTATTTATTTCTTTGGGCTTTATCGCAGAGGCTGGATTTCTTTTGATGAGTTTTATTTTATTTCCCGACAATGGCCCTCTAGTATGGCGTCTCGTATGGGCGCTTGGTTTATGCGGTATTGGCATGGGGGCCGCTGTTGGGGGACTGACTTACTTGGTATCAGCGCGTTTCACGCCTGGAAGTGCCGGCGCTTATATCATGACCGCAGTAAGTAGTGCTCTGTTATTCAGTGTTTGCCAAACACTTTGTTGGGGCTTGGACCACAATGTGGGGTTGAATTATTGGGGTTCAATAGAAATGCCGTTGCTATTTCTGATTAAAGGATACACTGCTGCACTCCTTGCTGGCATTTTGGGTAGCTTTCTTCTTAACTCTGTAATAGGTGCGAGATTCCTTGCTCGTCTCAAGGTTTTTTAGTGAATAAGAAATTAACTTTGCCCAATAGTTTCGCTATTTCCGTATTTCTGGCTGTGTTGGCTGCATGCCTGAACCTTATATTATGGCGTGCTGATATTCTGGAGATGGCACATAGCATCCCGCTGAAGGGGTTAATGATTATTTGGTATATCTTGGGATGGGGTTTTGCTCCGGGTTGCCTGACCGTGCTCACCATCAATTCAATCAGGGGGAGATTACCTCAGATGGTGGGTTCGGTGGTCGCCACGCTCATAAGCTTTCTGTTGGTTACAGGGATTTGTGGCTTGGTTTATGCTTACCTAACAAACTCCGCCTTTATGCAAATTGCTATGGGAGGAGAGGCTCATCATCATTCCACGGTAAACAACGGAACTATTCTTGGTTTTATTGCGCAATTGCTACCCAGTTTATGTGCAACTGTTATCTCAATCATGAATGCTTTCTCGATAAAAATGGGAAAGCAAGTTTAGGTGATAAGATCTGAATAAATTCTTGGTGGTTAAACTGCTGTTTTGATTAGTGGGTGTACAGGGATAATAAAGTGTGTTCATATGAAGTAGAGGATAAAATACACCGACAACAGCTAGATTCCAGCTATATGCTCCAAAAAGTTGAGCATCATTTTCGGGAATAATTGAAGTTCGATAGCTAGATAAACGTGATGGGCTTATCAGACGCTCTGGTTCTGAGTGATCGTAAAAAAAAGCATTTTAAGTAACTATTTGTTGTATATGGAAATATATATATATGTTGACAATTTATTACTTGTGAATTAGCTTCCAAAGCGTAGCTGGTCGACGGTTTTTCTCCCATCTTGTCATGGTGCTCAGTTCCCCGACATAAAGCGAAAGATATTAGACTCCAGTTTTGCGAATGTAAGATCGGGGCCTCCTCACCAATACAGCTTTACAGTAAGCTTTAAGTCCACTGGTGCTCCTTATCCTCTCTGTGTGTTGGATACAGAGTTCACTGATGTCGACTCTCTGAACCTCCTGATATTGCTAGATTTACCCCTCCAATTGCTCTAGTTTTTCGTTGCAGTCGTGTTTTTAAGCTCAAGTAAGGGCAGATAGACATGCCAAAAGTTTTGACTGATGTGTAATAACGTCAGAAATCGACAAATAGACGCTATGAAAACCAGCATTTGGACGGTGGAGTAGCCAGCAAATAGACGCTGTACAAACCAGCATTTAGACGAGAGCATAGCTAACAATTAGCTTCACTGGCTGACAGAGATTGGCAGGGCGGCATCTTACTTTACACAGGTAACAATTGCCTGCCAATTAGCCACATACCGAACACATTTGCAGTACCAATGAATGTGCTTTGGGGGCATTGATATCCATCACGTCCTAAAGGACGTCTTAATTCAGCCCAAACTTCACTTAGAACCAGCTTCCATGCAGATAAATACTGAAAAATTAATAAATCGCAATTTTTTAGTAAAAAACGATTGAAATATACTAAAAAATAAGTAAGACTATTTTTACTACATCGTTATATATATTTAGTAAAAAGAAAGGAACCTCACAATGATAAGTGAAGCTTTGGTAGAACTAGCCCTGCGTACTTTATCCTGCACCCAAAAAGAATTGGCCAGTCGACTTGGGGTATCTCCCACTCAGATCACTAAATGGAAAAAAGGTGAACATATGTCGCTGGATATGGAAAAGAAACTCCGGGATGTAGCAATGATAGGTGAACTGGACCCTGAATTTATTCTCTGGGCTTCTTCTTATGAAGAAGCTGTTAAATGGCAAAAACTCATATACCGTCTTGCTGACATGGCTCACGAGAATGCAGAGACTGGGTATATTACTGACCCCTTGCAGGACGAGATGGATCTCTTATGTTCAAATGTTTCCAATGTACTTACAAGTATGGGGATAAAGCCGCCGAAGTCATTCCCTGAAGAGCTGGACGTTGATGAAGATGAAGAATTCTGGGATGCAGTAGAAAAGGATAATTACGCTAATATCATCTACAAAATCTTCAATGCACTTAATAATGTTTATGGCTTCTACGCTGCTTACATTTCTGACTTCATCTATGATGAAGAGTTAGATTTATTTGAAACAGAGGCAGGAAACATTGAGCCCTGCTTGGTTGCTCTGGCTGCCTGTAAAATTGAGGTTGATACAAAACTGGCTCTTAGGTACAAAGAATTTAAATATAATGTCATTAACGATTACGAAAAATGGCTCAATATTGTTAAGGATAAAGCGTTTCGGGCTGGTGTTCCTCTTAGGGTAGAACTGCTCGCGTTAGTTTATGATTCTGGTGACGATCTCGGTCTTGAAGCCGAATCCGAAAGTTTAGGGCTCAATTCTTCACGTATCCATCCAGACATTTATATGAACGAACTTCTGGTTGGCATGCGTACTATTCACCAGGTTCTTCCTGCGATATTGAAAAAACTGGAAATTGACAAAGAATTTCAACTAGATCCATCTGCTTTTCATATAGGATGATTCTGCTATTAGAGGACGTAACAGCCGCAGGGCGTTCTGGTGCAGCTTCGTCAGATAGCTTTTCTCCGGGTCAGCCAGCAAGTGTTGTGGTCAATAAAAATTGGTCACTAGCTTAGAGTTTTCCCAAAATAATCGTTCTGATTCGTTGGGTGTCAACCCATTGTTGTACCCATGGGGGCGAAACTGGCTATAATAACCCGTTATATAATTCGTGATTGAGCG
>NZ_JAHZMK010000028.1:0-63409 GCF_020387775.1 Photorhabdus antumapuensis | reverse complement strand
TAATAAGGGTGATTATGTTCATGTTAAAGTCCTATTGAATTTTCAGTATGATTAAGTGTGTTTTTGAAATAGGTATATTGCCATTGATATAATGAAGGATGCAACACTTATATTGATGGTAATGAAACATGCTTTTATCCAGTGAGTTAAATTGGGGGGTAAATTTTGAATAAAATCGTAAGACTCTTTTGGCATATATTTACTATTGGGTTTATTTATTCTTATTCTTTTTCCTGTTAATAATCTATAGAAAAATGCGGCAGTATAAAATTGACCGTGAATACCCATAAAATGCCCTATGTATGCTCCTGATGATAAACAAAACCCTTTTTCCATATATAATTCAATAATTTTATCCATTTTTTTTGATTTATTTTGTAAATAGCTGCTGATATAATGAAAAAACCAATAAAAGAAGCGCAAGAAATAACCAAGATGATAAAAGTGATTCTATTCATATTAAAATCCCACTGAATGTTTAGTATCATTAAGCGTATTCTCTAAATAGAAATATTATCATTATTATTAGAGAGAATAGAAGGCATATGTTAATAGTGGTAAAATATACTTTTATCCAATGAGTTAAACTGTGAGGTAAACTTTGAATAAAGTCATAAGATTCTTGGTACATGTATTTACTATCCTTTTCATTGATTCTCATTCTTTTCCCGGTGAGCAGCATATAGAAAAACATTGCAACCTGATACTGACCATGAACACCCCAAAAACGGCCCAGCTTTACGCCTGCTGATAAATAAAGTCCTTTTCCTATATATGATTCAATAATTTCATCCATTTTACTTTGATTTATTTTGTAAATAATTATTGATATAATTAAAAATAAGAAGAAAAAAATAACGGAGATAATGGTTATTAGATCTAATATGCTCATAAAAAATGCTCTATAAATATATCCGCGAAAAATCCCATAGTCTTCTCAAATCCATAGCTACCTATAGCCCCACCAGCTAAACCGCCGCCCGCCATGCAAATTCCAACAGCTAATCCTTCAGTTGCAAACCCAAGGGCAACACATGCTGCTCCTGCTGCTATACTGCCACTATATCCTACGGCTATTCCGCCTCCCGTTCTGCCAACAAATTTACTATATTCTTTGATAGCTACTTTTTCACATTTTCCTGTTTTCCCATAATTACAGGCATCAATAACCTGCCCGGTGGTATCAGTAAAATCTAAGCCGATTGCAACCCAGCCACCATATTTCATCCATTTAACCATTTTTTCACTTTGCATAATTGTTTGACTATATCCCTTTATTACGCCAACCCCGACTTTATCCCATTGATGAGCAATGGCTTTAGTTGATAACTTTAGCGCATGCTTTAGATTAGGATGTTGGTCGATTTTCAAAGAGAGTCGGCCAACTTTATTTAATAATCTCTTTAGGTTACCCATAATCAACTGTCTTTCTACATAAAACTCGGGACTGACATATTTTCGGTTTAGCCCATTTAACCGATATTCTTTTTGATAAAGCTTCTGTAATTTTGACAGATTTTTTTTAATTTGGGAGAAATAAGAGTTACCCAGAGATGAAGAGGTACCAACCAAAGTGCCTCCCTGATCCAGCACATAGTGAAACAGACCAAAATGATGATGCAAAAATGCCGCGGATTCATTAGGCAGAGCTGAAACGGATCGGTTGACTTCATACTGAGATTGTTTTAATAGCTGTATGATATGCGGGGGATTATAGGAATCTGGATCTGCTACCAGCAGAATTTGTCCCGGTTTCAGGAATCGGTAATTTGCATTTAACTCCATAAAATAGCGGGCCGCTTCGCTATTTGAATGGCTGAATAACAGGTTTGCTTGAAAACTTAATCCTCCGGGTTGCTGTACGACACAGAAACCGGGTTGAATGTTTCTTTTCATAAATACTCTATTTGTTCCCGTAGTAGCTGCTAACATGATGGCCCAACGTTAGGCAACATAACTTTTTGATAGCTTCATGGAGATAACTTAATCAGATAATCAGATTATTTTCAACATATAATAAATGGGTTTCTAATCTCTACAGAGTGAGAATTTATAGGGAGTAGGTGATGTATAAATTCAATCTGATGTTGTCGGTTAATATTGATTAATTTACGGTTTTTTCTTTACTAAAGGATAGAAGTAGTGATAAAAATTTTTTATTATCTTTGGCCTGACTACGAGCCTTCAATATTTACATTCATATAAGATAATTAACAATTTGTTACAATTATCTTATGGAAATTACAATTATTTTATTGAAATCAAAGGAAAATAACTCAGAATGAGAACTTGAACATAAGGTAAATTAAGTAGGTATAGTTATGGCAAATATGATTTATGTGACGATAAAAGGTGAATCTCAGGGGCTTATTTCTCAAGGATGTTCGACTTTGGATTCCATTGGTAATCGGTATCAGCATGGACATGAAAATCAAATTATGGTGTTGCAATTCAATCATGGTCTGACTGTTGCTCAGCATGTTAATTATCAGCCGGTAAACTTCATTAAACTATTAGATAAATCTTCCCCATTGTTAATGATAGCGGCAGCTAATCATGAAAGACTGGAGTTGACATTTGATATTTATCGGACTTCTCAAATAGGTTCACAGGAACTTTTTTATTCCATCTTGCTCACCGGGGCAAAAATTTGTGATTTAAATGTTAATTATCCGCATGTTATTAATGATAATAAAGGTCAGCCGGAGGAAGTTATTTCAGTTCAGTATGTTAATATTACTTGTCGGCATCATATGGCGGGAACATCAGGATATTGCATTTGGGATGAGATGGTTTATTGATAAATACAGTTTATACGCTTAGTTTTCATTTAATAGCTAAGCGTGTTTTTAAAAGTAAGTATATTGCTATTGATATAAAGAAGAGTGCCCATACTATATTAATGAATTAAATTGGAAGATAAGCTTTGAATAAAATTGTAATATTATTGGTGCACGTGTCTATTATATTTTCATTTTTTCGGTTAATAGCATGTATATAATTCAATAATTTTATCCATCTTTTTCTGGTTTATTTTGTAAATAACCATTGATATAGATAGAAAAATAAATGTAAGAGATAAATAAAATGATTCTATTCATATTAATATCCCATTGAATATTCAACAATAAGTTTAATAAGCCATTTTCCTCCTTTACTATCCATATAACCACCCGGCCATGCAAATTCCAGCAGCTAATCTTTCAGTTGTTGCGCCAAGAGTAACATATGTTGGCTCAACGTTAGGCAACATAACTTCCTGATAGTTTCGTGCTCCTTATGGCTTAATCAAATGATAAGATTATTTTTAGTTTATAAATGCACACGTTTTTAATTCTACAGCGCTATGCTCTCTTAGAAATCCTAAAGGTTATCGTGCGAATGATGCTGATCTAAATCTCAAAGCTGGAACCTATCATTAGCACTTTTCCATATTCTCTGTAAAATCTCTCCAACGATTTTCCTGCCTGTGCGGTACTTCTTGAACAGGGGGTAAATAAGGTCTGAATTGGATTTAAGGAACGAAATATATCAATTTTGTTACGTTACACCTTAAAGCGTTTGTGATAGATTCAATCCGTTTTTGTTTATTAATGTTGGCCGATTTGTTTTTTCTACTATAGAGAGTAAAGATATGAATGGATTTTTATATTTAGCAATGGCAATTGTTGCTGAGGTTATAGCAACGGCTTCATTAAAAGCCTCTGATGGGTTTAGTAAATTATTCCCTTCTATACTGGTCATTGTTGGATATGGCATCGCTTTCTGGGGGTTATCCCAAGTGGTCAAAGTTGTGCCATTAGGAATTGCTTACGCCATATGGTCTGGATTGGGTATTGTGTTGGTTTCTGTTGCAGCGATATTTTTATATCAGCAGAAACTGGATTGGGCAGCTATTTTAGGTATGGCTCTTATTGTTGCGGGTGTAATGGTCATAAACCTGCTTTCTAACAGCAGTGCACATTAATTAACAATTAATGGTGCTCCTGTTTTCCCTGAGTCGTTTTCTGGAGAAGAGATATGCTAAACGTTAGTAATAAGAAAGGATTCCAGACAGTCTTATTAGGAGTACTTTTTAGTATTGCTGTATTAGCGGGTTGTAGTACTCAGGCAGGGAAAACATCCGTCCAATATCAGGCGATACAATATTCTCAACCGGAAGTTGCTCTTAGAGATAATGCCAGAACAACCTGTTTTTATGTGGGTGGTATGCCTGCATTAGCAATACAATTAAATGGTGCGCAAATACCTGTTTGCCAGTTGGCAAATGGTAAACGTTGTGATGAAAGGGCATTGTTGCAAGGTTCTTGTGCATCAATTTGAGATAGAAATCAAGTAACTAATTGATGATATGAGCAGGAACATGCCGTTGGGTTATTCGGTACCCTTGGCATGATTCTGCGAGTATATTTGATTCATCAGACAATTATTTTTCGCTGTCTGAATGGGTAATTATTTACGGGTAAAAAATTGGCTGATTAGTACTAATACCGCAGCAACCAGATAAGCAGCAAAAATACCGACTAGCCATTGTGGCATCTCTAATGTCAGGAATTGCCACTGTCTTACTGAACAATCACCTGTAGCTTCAAATACAGAAGGAAACCATTGATTTAACGCCAACCATGAAGGGAAGTTTACGAAAAAATCACAGGTATTAAATGGAGAAGGGTGCAACTGCATCATAGTATGTTCCCATGCGAGTTGCAGGCCACTCCAGGCGCTGTAGATCCACAAAATAATAGCCAGCCAGCGTAACGGCGTTTTTGGTGCGATCGCACCCAATACCCCGGCACCTAATATACCAAACAGCGCAACCCGTTCATAAATACACATCACGCAGGGTTGTAATTTCATCACATGTTGAAAATATAATGCCGAGCCTTCTAGTATCAGGGCGGTCAAGGTCATTAACAGCCATGCGCTTCGTCCTTGAGAACAGTGGTTTAAAAATCGCATCATTTCCGTTTTTCCATGCAGATTAAGATAAACAATTGAGCGCCTATTTTGCCGATTTACAGGTAACAAAAAAAGTCAATTAAGGTGAATTTGGCTTTTTTGGGAAAAATAAAACCGTATTGAGCGTAGTCATTGCTCAATACGGCATGGGTTGGTTAAGGCTATAAAACGAATTATTGCCGGTTATGGCAAAGTAATTAAGCCCCAGTGAACCATCATGTCAGTGACTGGAATGAGCAGAAATTCTACACACAGCAAACCGACCAGAGTCATGACAATGGTATAAGGTAATGCCATTATCACCATGCGGCCATAAGATAAACGAATCAGTGGCGATAATGCCGAAGTCAACAGGAACAGAAATGCTGCTTGTCCGTTAGGTGTTGCAACGGAAGGCAGGTTAGTGCCGGTATTAATCGCAATAGCCAGATATTCAAATTGTTTATGTGAAATTAGCCCCTCTTGCATAGCGGCTCTCGCTTCATTGATATAAACCGTACCGACAAACACGTTATCTGATACTGATGAGAGTAAGCCATTGAACAGATAGAACAGCGAAAGTTGAGAAGTTTCAGAAACTTGTAATACGAACTGAATAAATGGCGTAAATAGTTGCTGGTCAACGATGACTGCAACGATAGAAAAGAAAACTGTCAGTAATGCGGTGAATGGTAGTGCCTCTTCAAATGCCTTACCCAGTGCATGTTCTTCGGTAATACCACAGAACGACGTGGTTAGAATGATGACTGAAAGGCCAATCAGACCAACATCCGCCAGATGAAACGCCAGCGCAACAATGAGCCATATCCCTATCAGCGCTTGAGCAATAAGCTGTACTTTTTCTTTACGGGTTCGTCTTGCGCTGGTTTTTTTATCATAATCTTCCAATACCTGTCGGACGCGTTCTGGCAATTCTGCACCATAACCGAACAGTTTAAAGTGTTCGACCAGAAAACAGACTAGCAGCCCGCAGATAAAGACAGGCAGGGTAATTGGAGCCATGCGAATAAAGAAGGTGACAAAATCCCAATTAACGTTTTTGGCGATAATCAGATTTTGTGGTTCTCCTACCATTGTCATCACACCACCGAGTGCAGTACCTAAACCTGCATGCATCATCAGACTGCGCAAAAAAGCACGAAACTGTTCAAGAGTTTGTTTCTTTTTGGCTGTATCAATGTGATTGTCATGCTTAGAGTTAAGTACATTATGCTGATCAGTAATGAAGTTGTTGTAGATAGAATAGAAACCAAGGGAAACACTAATTACTACCGCGATAACTGTCAGGGCATCAAGAAATGCTGACAGGAATGCACTGGCCAGGCAGAATGCCAAGGCAAGCATACGCTTGGATTTTATGGAGAGCAGGAGTTTAGTGAAGGCAAATAATAGTAATTGCTTCATAAAGTAAATTCCTGCGACCATAAATATCAGCAACAGTACAACTTCCAAGTTATTAGCAATTTCATGACCAACTTGTTGAGGTGAAGTCATGCCGATGATGACCGCTTCAATTGCCAACAGGCCACCCGGTTGTAACGGGTAACATTTAAGTGCCATTGCTAAAGTAAAGATAAATTCGATAACAAGCAGCCAGCCTGCGACAAATGGGTTAATAAAGAAGAATATCAGTGGGTTGATGATGAGAAAGATGATGATAGCTAGCTTATACCAATCTGGCGAGTTGCCGAGAAAGTTTTTTACCGCTGTTTTTAGGATACTGGTTTCCATTGCAATTAAAGTTCCTCTAAATTCGTAAAATCGCGTTCTTTAAACAATAGTACGCTTTAATACAGAATATTTTAAGGGAAATGAGACATAATTCAGCATTGGTACGCTTTTTTTCATGACCACCTTTACGCTTTCTAGACTACATAGCTATATTGAAGTTGCGTATTCTGATATAATTTCATCTATTATTAGTTGAAAAAGTCACGTTGGAATAATAAAAATATGGTCATTAAGGCTCAAAGTCCCGCAGGTTTTGCGGAAGAGTATATTATTGAGAGTATATGGAACGGTCGTTTTCCTCCCGGCTCCATTCTTCCGGCAGAACGTGAATTATCTGAGTTAATTGGTGTGACAAGGACTACCCTGCGTGAAGTATTGCAGCGTTTGGCTCGTGATGGATGGTTAACTATTCAGCATGGCAAACCAACAAAAGTGAATAACTTTTGGGAAACATCGGGTCTTAATATTTTAGAGACTCTGGCCCGTCTTGATCACGATCGCGTTCCTGAGTTGATTGATAATCTACTGGCGGTGAGAACGAATATTGCGGCGATATTTATTCGCACCGCTTTTAAGCATAATCCGAGTAACTCATTGGAAGTATTGGCGGAAAAAGAGCATGTGGAAGATAACTCAGAGTCATTTAGTACGCTAGATTATGATATTTTCCGTGGCTTGGCTTTTGCTTCGGGTAATCCAATTTACGGCCTTATTATCAATGGGTTGAAAGGGCTATATACCCGTATAGGGCGTTATTACTTCTCTAATCCTGAGGCGCGTAAATTGGCGCTGAATTTTTATCAGCAACTGGTGATATTATGTCGTGATAAATCCTACGATAATGTCATGGAATGTGTACGTAATTATGGTAAAGAGAGCGGTGTTATTTGGCACAGTATGCAAAGTACGATGCCAAGTGATTTGTCAGAAGTGTGTCGCTGATATCTCGTTAGTGTTTTTACTTAATTCCAGGCGTTATCCGATCTATACCTAATAGATTTCGAGTTGCAGCGAGGCGGCAAGTGAATGAATCCCCAGGAGCATAGATAACTATGTGACTGGGGTGAGTGAAAGCAGCCAACAAAGCAGCAGCTTGAAAGATGAAGGGTATATTAGTTTCAAATCAAAATTATTTTGAGTTGGCCCGGTGCAGAATGCTCTGTACCGGGAGCTTTGTTTTTTCTCATTTAATCTCAAGCCAATTGTTAATTTCTCTATTTTAGAATATTATTCTGAGTTTTGGGTTTTTATTTGAATTTTTATTCCGATTAATTGATGGTTATTGGTATCTGTGGTTGTTTAATTGATTCGTTTTTTTTACCGAAAAACTCAAAATAATGACTTGATATGAAATAATTATCATGCGATTCATATCGTAATTATTATCTTAATTTTATGATTTTGATATTAATTTTTATAATTTGGTTAGATATGAATCACAAATAAGTCTGTTGCATAAATGTAATCTAATTGTGACCTAAATCATAAATGTAGATTATTGACGTCACCGATGATTGTTCTATATTGGTTTTTTATAAACAGCATATTATGCTTGCCTAAAATTTTAAATCATCCGGGGGCCATGATGAAAATCCTTATTTTAGGTAGTGGTGTTATTGGTGTAACCAGTGCCTGGTATTTGGTACAGCAAGGTCATGAAGTCACTGTCATTGATCGCCAGGGAAGTGCTGCTGAGGAAACCAGTGCGGCTAATGCCGGGCAGATCTCGCCGGGATACGCGACCCCGTGGGGAGCGCCGGGTATTCCATTGAAAGCGATTAAGTGGATGTTTCAACGTCATGCTCCGTTGGCTATTCGTCCGGATGGATCGCTGTTTCAGTTACGCTGGATGTGGCAGATGTTGCGTAATTGTGATTCAAGTCACTATGCGATAAATAAGAGTCGGATGGTACGGCTGGCAGAGTACAGTCGTGACTGTATCAAACAGTTGAGGGCAGATACGGGTATTCAATACGAAGGGCGTCAGGGGGGCACGCTTCAGTTATTCCGCACCAATAAGCAGTTTGATAATGCGGTGAATGACATAGCCGTTCTTGAGCAGGAAGGTGTTCCTTACAATTTATTAACGGCAGATAAACTCGCGACGGCAGAACCAGCCTTGGCACATGTCGCTCACAAACTGACCGGGGGATTGCAATTACCGAACGACGAGACGGGGGATTGTCAGCTTTTTACTAAAGAGTTGGCAAAAATGGCAGAAGCGGCAGGTGTAACGTTTTTGTTTAATAAACAGGTCAAACAGTTATTGGTCGAAGGGCATCGGATTACTGGCGTCCAGTGCGAAGATGGCGTTATGACAGCAGACAACTATGTTGTTGCAATGGGCGCTTATTCCACTGAATTGCTGAAAGGTCTTGTCAAAATTCCAGTATATCCACTGAAAGGTTATTCATTAACTATGCCTATTGTCGATGCAGAACGGGCTCCGGTATCTACTGCATTGGATGAAACATACAAAATTGCGATTACCCGGTTTGATAACCGTATTCGCGTGGGTGGAATGGCCGAAGTTGTCGGTTTCAATTTGAATCTGCTTAAAGCTCGTTATGAAACATTGAAAATGGTGGTGCAAGACCTTTATCCCGGTGGGGGCGATATGACTCAGACTCGTTTTTGGACAGGATTACGTCCAATGACGCCAGATGGTACCCCAATTGTTGGCCCGACTGAATATCACAATCTCTACCTAAATACAGGGCATGGGACACTGGGATGGACAATGGCATGTGGCTCCAGTCAGTTACTGGCTGATATTATTTCGGGTAAAAAGCCCGCCATTGCATCTGATGATTTATCAGTATTTCGTTATGTTAATGGTTTTAATACAACATTGAAAACAACATTGGTGCCATTTAGCCATCAATTACACATTGAACTGAGAGGCTAATAGAATATGCCACGTCCGATTTCGGCAACGATCCATCTTGATGCATTGGAAAATAATCTGGCGATTATTCGTAATAAGGTCGGTAAAAGTAAAATCTGGGCTGTTGTTAAAGCAAATGCTTATGGGCATGGTCTGCATTGTATATGGCGGTATCTCGATCAGGCTGATGGATTTGCTTTACTTGATTTTCATGAAGCGATTTTATTGCGGGAGCAGGGGTGGCAGGGGTCAATCTTGCTATTGGAAGGGTTTTTCAAACCCGAAGATTTGCCAATAATTGATGAATATCAGTTGACAACGGTAGTGCACAGCCATTGGCAACTTGAAGCAATAGAAGCGGCCAATTTGAGTAAACCCATCAATATTTATCTCAAACTCAATAGCGGTATGAATCGATTGGGATTTCCCGCGGATCAATATAGAACGGTTTTATCATTAGCAAAAGGTATCCGGCAAATTGGGCAAATAACGTTAATGTCACATTTTGCGAATGCGGATAATAAGGAGATCGGTGTTACTGAACAACTTAAAGTTATTAATTCGGTCAGTCAGGGATTGGATATTTCTCAATGTCTGGCTAATTCAGCCGCTTCTTTGTGGTATCCACAAACTTATAGAGATTGGGTACGTCCCGGTATTGTGCTTTATGGTGCCTCACCGAGTGGAAAATGGAAAGATATTGCCGATATTGGGTTGAAAGCAGTGATGAGTCTACAAAGTGAGATTATTGCTATTCAGAATCTCAAGGCAGGAGACAAAATTGGTTATGGCAGTAAATATACAGCGTCGGGCTCTATGCGAGTCGGTACCGTCGCCTGTGGCTATGCCGATGGTTATCCCCGTCGTGCAATGACGGGAACACCGATTATTGTCGATGGCGTCAGGACCCAAGTATTAGGTACAGTATCAATGGACATGTTGTCGGTGGATTTAACGCCTTGTCCGCAGGCCCAAATTGGCAGTCCTGTTGAATTATGGGGGCAAAATTTGCCGGTGGATGATGTGGCGGAGAGTTCTGGAACAATTGGCTATGAATTATTGTGTGCATTGGCAGATCGGGTTCCGGTATCTATGTGCCGTTAAATACCCGATAGCGTGTTAAATAGTCGTGAGTTTCTGGTATTATTGCAGGAAATAAGTTACCGTTTTCGCTAAATTAATATATCTTTGTTTTCTATAATCTGTTTATTTTCGTCAGAAAAATTGGGTGGGCACTATACCTAATAGATTTCGAGTTGCAGCGCGGCGGCAAGTGAACGAATCCCCGGGAGCATAGATAACGATGTGACTGGGGTGAGTGAAAGCAGCCAACAAAGCAGCAGCTTGAAAGATGAAGGGTATAAACATATTGTGCTCTTTGAGAAACATAGGACATTATTACTTGGAAATGAGGGAAACGATCTTTTACACTTGATATAGCTAATCGCATAATTGTTTTAAAGGAAATAGTTAATCATGATCAACAAAGCTAAAATTTTAGCCACAGTCGTCACTTTTTGTCTTTCTTCATCTTTAGCTTATGCGGGGCAGTGGTCAATTGGCGCCTCTGTTTTGGCTGAGGCATCACCTTATAAAGGGGTAAAGAATAAAGATAAAGTGTTGTTTGTTCCAATGGTTAATTATGAAAGTGACAATTTCTATTTTCATACTTTAGCCGCTGGGTATTATTTGTGGAATGAACCAAAAGATCAGCTATCTTTAGATGTTTATTACTATCCGCAAAATTTCCGCCCAAAAGATAATGAAGATAAGCAGATGAAAAAGCTGGATCGTCGCCATGATACCATGATGGGCGGCTTTAGCTATCGTCATATTGAAGATTGGGGAACGTTGCGTAGCTCTTTTGCTGCGGATACGTTGAGTAAAAGTAAAGGCATAACGATTGACCTGGCTTATTTATATGAATTTAAAAGTGATGATTGGTCATTACAACCAGGATTAGGTGTGGTTTGGAATAGTAAAAAACAAAATCGTTATGAATATGGCATTAAAGATAGTGAATCTCGCCGTAGCGGATTAGAAAAACACACGCCAGATGATAGCTGGACGCCCTATCTGGAATTATCTGCTAATTATAAATTTAACCAGGAATGGTCTGTATTTATGATGGGGCGTGTTGAGCGTTTACCGAGTGAAATTAAAGATAGTCCAATGGTTAATAAGTCATATTCAAGTATTGTTTGGACAGGTGTTACATATAGTTTTTAATTACATATAGTTTTTAATTACTCATGGCGATAATATTGGATAGAGACTGAATTCATGGGATAGTATTCAGTCTTTCTAATGTGAATGAGTGAGATATTTACTGGTAATCTTTCCGGCAACGGATTAAAACCGAAATATGGGCTGGACTATCATCTTTAGAGATTAGTGGCTTATTGATGCGAGCTGTTTCTACACAAACCATATTTTTATAACCTTCATTGTCCATATCTTTCATGCTATTCGATAATTGGGCACCTGGATTCCAGCATACAACATCACTGTGATGGTAATGGTGAATTTCAATAGTCCGTTTCAGCGATTTATCCCTTATCAAATTAAAATCTTCCGGCTTGGTATAAATGCGATCAGTGCGACCATTGAAAATAAGATGCTCTGCCGTGGTGTGTTGCTGTTTGTCAGCAACCGCATCAGTAAAATATTTACCTAAACCGCTAATTGAAACCTGATTAATATCGCCTATATTCAGATAAGTGTGCAGGGCACAAGTTGCTTGATAATCACCATAGGTTTCCAGCTCCACTTCACAGGTTTCACACAGTTTGAAACGGGCAATCAAGGTAAAATCATAAGGCCACAATTTATGGGTATATTCATTGTCTTTCAGCGTGAAAGTTAATATGACGCCATTTTCATGTTCATTATGTGCGCTAAATTCCCAGGGAAGAATTCTGGCAAAGCCGTGACTTGGTGCTCCGGCGGAACCAAACCAAGGCCAGCAAATAGGTATACCACCGCGGATAGCGGTACCTGCTACAAATGCGGTTTTCTTGCTCAGCCATAACCCCGGCTCTTCACCACTGGGTTGCCAGACGATGAGATGCGCCCCTTGCAGGCTGATTGCACCACGAACTTTAGGATGAGAGACGACTATCAGTGGGAACCCATCTATATTTCGTTGACTAATAGCAGGAGAAATCTGTTCTGCAATCGGCAACGTAAAAATTTTATCGTTCATGCGTATAACCTTGTAAAACCAAAGCTGGGATATGGCATGGCTCAAGAATAACGCATGTTGTATACAGATTGAAATAAAGAGCTGCCGGGGAAGGCAGCTCTTTTCAGACAAAGTAATTACTCAGTTATTTGGAAATATGAGCAATCAGATCCAGAACTTTGTTAGAGTAACCGGTTTCGTTGTCATACCAAGAAACCAGTTTCACAAAGTTGTCGTTCAGAGCGATACCAGCTTTGGCGTCAAACACAGAAGTCAGTTTTTCTCCATTGAAATCGTTAGATACGACGTCATCTTCGGTGTAACCCAGAACGCCTTTCAATTCACCTTCCGCCGCGTCTTTGATTGCATCACAGATTTGTTGATAAGTGGCTGATTTTTCCAGACGTACAGTCAGGTCAACAACCGATACGTTAGGAGTAGGAACGCGGAAAGCCATGCCAGTCAGCTTACCATTTAGTTCAGGGATAACTTTACCAACAGCTTTAGCTGCGCCGGTAGATGATGGGATAATATTCTGAGCAGCGCCACGACCACCACGCCAATCTTTCGCAGAAGGACCGTCAACTGTTTTCTGAGTTGCTGTTGTTGCGTGAACAGTGGTCATCAGCCCTTCAACAATGCCGAATTTATCATTGATAACTTTAGCCAGCGGTGCCAGACAGTTAGTGGTACAGGAAGCATTGGAAACGATCTCCTGACCTGCATAAGTTTGGTGATTAACCCCCATAACAAACATAGGCGTGTCATCTTTGGACGGGCCGGTCAGAACAACTTTTTTCGCACCAGCGGCAATGTGCTTACGTGCAGTTTCGTCAGTCAGGAAGATACCTGTTGCTTCTGCAACAACGTCAGCACCTACTTCATTCCATTTCAGGTTAGCTGGATCTCTTTCTGCTGTAACGCGGATAGCTTTGCCGTTAACAACCAAGTGGCCGTCTTTTACTTCAACAGTGCCGTTGAAACGCCCGTGAGTTGAATCGTATTTCAGCATGTAAGCCATGTATTCGGCGTCGAGCAAATCGTTGATTGCAACGATTTCGATGTCTGAACGTTCTTGTGCAGCACGGAAAACAATACGGCCAATACGACCAAAACCGTTGATACCTACTTTGATAGTCATAGTGTTCCACCAGCTATTTTTTAGTGAATTAAAAATTATTACTAAAGTTACCAAAACCTTGCCAGCCGTCAAGCGGAATCGTGTCAATAGCCGAAAAACATTAGCTTTGAGTTCATCATTTAGACGCTTGCTATAGGGTACTGGCCATTGAGCCGCCCACCATTATCAAGGTGCAGACAGATATTGAAAGTTAATTGGTTAGATATGCGAGTCACATCACAAATAGTAGGATAAACAGATTCAGTTAACCGCTTAAAATAAATTCCACTGATGTAATGTTAATTTTTTGTTATTATTAATCAATTTTATTGAGAACATGAGTCTTATTATTAAGGTGGTCGTTATGGCTAATAACCCTGAAATTTCCCTTTATAAAGAACTTACTGATATTCAGCGTCATGTAACCCAGAATGCCGGGACAGAGCCGCCATTCTCAGGGAAATTGCTACAGAATAAGAAAAGTGGCGTGTATCATTGTTTGTGCTGCGAGCAGCCGTTATTTATGTCCGACACTAAATTTGATGCTGGTTGTGGCTGGCCGAGTTTTTACCAGCCTGCCACTCATGATGCAGTGCAGTATCTTGATGATGATAGTCACAATATGCATCGTATTGAGGTTCGTTGCGGTCATTGTAACGCTCATTTGGGGCATGTGTTCCCTGATGGTCCGCAACCAACGGGAGAGCGTTTTTGTATCAACTCGGCTGCATTAAGCTTTACTGATGAAAATACAGGCGAAAAAACAGTAGGTTAATTGTTTTTATTATTGCGGGCATAATCTTAGTTTACGCTAAGAATCGTTTCAGCTAATTCTGGAAAATAATGAGGAAATATCAATGGAACTGGATGATCTGTTATCTGTAATGACACCAGAAATATATCAACGCCTGGTTCAGGCAGTAGAACTGGGTAAATGGCAGGATGGTGTGCCTCTAACGGTAGAGCAGAAAGAGCATAGTTTGCAAATGATTATGCTATGGCAATCAAGGCATAACCATGATCCGCAACATATGACGATTGGTACTGATGGTCAGTTGGTGATGAAGAGTAAACAAGAACTGAAAGCGATCTTTCAGTCTGAAATGGTGGCAACATTCAAACCATAATCTTTGGCAAATAGGTGATGAACAGGCTGAGTGTGTAAAACTCAGCCTAGCCTTAGATTGATATCAGAGAAGAGCACCCTCTAGTTGATCAAGTTCTATCAATATAGCGCCTTGCTCTTTTAGCTCTTTGAATGCTGATTGGCTATCATTTGGACTAAGGTTAACCCCCCGACAACCATCAGTAATGACCCAGGTTTCATAACCTAATGCCAGCGCATCCAGCGCGGTAAATTTCACACAATAGTCAGTGGCGATACCAATAATAAACAGACGTTGAATTTGCTGTGTTTGCAGCCAGTCATCAAGCCGGGTTTTACTCTGATGGCCGTTGTCGAAGAACGCACTGTAGCTGTCGATCTGTGGATTTTCACCTTTGTGGAAAATTTCGAGAATTGCTTGCTTGTTTAGCTGTGGATGGAAATCAGCGCCATGCTGGCTTTGAACGCAGTGTACCGGCCACCATACTTGTGGAATACCGTTTAATAGACCGATATCACCGATCTTCTGGCCGGAATTTACGGCGAAGCTCATATGTTCAGCAGGATGCCAGTCTTGGCTGGCAATAATGCTGATATTGTGTTTCAGACAAATAGCAATTGCTTGATTTGCCGCAACAATGACTTGTTCACTCTCTTCTACGGCTAAAGCGCCGCCGGTACAGAAGTCGTTCTGTAGATCAATAAGTAATAGGGCTGTTTTCATCTCTTTCCTTGATTATTTATCAATATATACCCTTCATCTTTCAAGCTGCTGCTTTGTTGGCTGCTTTCACTCACCCCAGTCACATAGTTATCTATGCTCCCGGGGATTCGTTCACTTGCCGCCGCGCTGCAACTCGAAATCTATTAGGTATAACTTAATTCACCACGTAAATTTTGTTGCATTAAATAACGAATTTTTTCATTGCTATAGGGTTGACTGAGTAAATAGTGCAACTTGGTTAAAGTTGCTTCAAAAGTCATATCGTAGCCGCTTATCACCCCCGATTCTGCCAGAGCATGGCCCGTTGCATAACCTTCCATATTGACTCGGCCAGAAATGCATTGAGTCAAATTAACAACCACGATCCCTCTCTCTGTTGCCTGTCTTAGCTCTTTCAATAATTCAGGGTGCTGAGGCGCGTTTCCGACGCCATATGAGCGCAGGATGAGAGACTTAACCGGTTGCATTAAAATATTATTCACAACCTGACTGGAAAGGCCGGGATAAATGGTGATTACACCAATGGGCTGAGGGGTAATCTGATGAGTAATAAACTCACCGTGATTGACAGGGGCAGAACATGCATTGAAGGTTTTGATGTTAATGCCGGCTTCCATTAATGGAGAACAGTTTGGTGAGGCAAAAGCATCGAAACCGTCGGCATGGGCTTTGACGGTCCGGTTCCCACGAAACAGTTTATTATTGAAAAACAGGCTGACCTCGTTAACTGGGTAATTAGCGGCAAGATAAAGCGCATTCAACAAGTTTGTCTGCCCATCAGAGCGCAGTGCTTCCAGCGGGATTTGTGACCCGGTGACAATGACTGGCTTACCTAGATTTTCAAACATAAAGGAGAGGGCAGATGCCGTGAATGCCATTGTATCCGTACCATGCAGGATCACGAACCCATCATAATCATGGTAGTTTTCTCGGATATCATCAGCGATAAATTGCCAGTCTTCTGGAGTCATATCAGAAGAATCGATCAACGGTTGATGTTCACGTATGGTGAATGTCGGCATTTCCGGTCGATGGAATTCGGGCATCTTAGTTAGTTGGTGTTGTAAATGCCCGGAAACGGGAATGTATCCCTGAGATGAGTGCTGCATTCCAATGGTTCCGCCAGTATAGACGACATAAATAGATTTCTTCTGCATGATTGTACCTCATAAAAAGATCAGCAGGATTATAGGAGTATTGCAAAATAAAAAAAGCCTGACAGGGTTTGTCAGGCTAAATTAATCGAGCTATGACTAGCATCATGCATTGTTATCGGTTGTTTAGCGAATATCTCCGCAATTTAAACAGAATGCATAACGATTTTGTGGATCATTCAGATGGCGATAGAACTCACTCTGTTGTTTTACTTCCTGAGCTACTTGCACCAATGGAGCGGGGAGCCAGGCTTGAACCGCTTCCGGTACGATAGCTTGCGCGGTTGTTGTCAACTGGTTCATCAGCAACTCACTGAATGACATTTCAGGTTGCATCCAGTCAAGCGCTGGGTTGTCCAATTTTGCCAATTCAGCCGCTTTGGTGACTGCATCATCGAAATCCCCTAATTGGTCGACCAATCCATTAGTTTTCGCATCGTTACCAACCCACACATGCCCCTGAGCAATTTTATCGACTTCTTCACGTGTTTTATGGCGTGAAGTAGCAACAAGGCCAATAAAGTTGTTATAGCCATTCTCAATATTAAGCTGCATCAGTGCTGAGAATTCTTTGCTAAGTCCTTTAGTAACAGAAATGCCCGCGAGTGGTGTCGTGGAGACGCCATCAGTGTGGATACCAATATGTTCCAGACTGTTTTCATAAGTGGTGATGACACCGAAGATACCGATGGAACCCGTCAACGTACTTTGGTTTGCGATGATGTAATTAGCCGGGGTAGCGATCCAGTAGCCACCGGATGCCGCCATTCCCCCCATAGAAACCACCACGGGTTTATTCGTTGCACGTAGCGCAGCCAGTTCAGTGCGGATAACATCAGAAGCATTCACACTGCCACCGGGGCTGTTTACCCGCAGAATAACGGCTTTGATATTATCATCCAGACGAGCTTGACGAATCTGAGCGGCGGTTGTGTCACCGCCAACCATGCCTTGAGTCTGCTGCCCATCGACGATTGCACCTTGTGCGACAATAACGGCGATATTGCCTTTGGATGATAACCTGCCTTCCACCAATTGCGGTGCATAATCATAAATGCTGATAGCATTGAAGTGACGGTTTTTCTCGTCCCAACCAAAGGCTTTTGTCATGTCATTTTCAATGACATTGCGCGGCGCAACATAATCGACCAGTTTGTATTTAAGTGCATATTGCGCATTGTCTCCGCCAACAGCACGTAAGTTAGCAATCATCTCATCAGCGCCAGGGAATACTTGATGAACAGAGAGCTTGCGGTTGGTAGCGACAGTATTGAGGTAGTTGTGCCACAGACCGTTGACCCAACGGCTATCAGCCTCGCGGGCAGCGGGGGACATATCATCACGCATAACCGGTTCAACGGCTGATTTATATGTGCCGACGCGGAAAATATGCGCGGTGACTTTCAGTGAATCCAGCAGGGATTTATAATACAAGTTATTGGTTGAATAGCCATAAAGGCCAACCGTTCCTTGTGGCGATAGATAGATTTTATCGGCAAAGGTAGCCAGATAATATTGCGACTGATTATAACTATCACTGATAGCATAAACCGGTTTACCGGAAGTTTTAAACTCATTAATTGCCTTACCGATATACTGCATAGAGGGCTGGTCGGTGCCGATGAAATCATCAAGTTTCAGCACCAGCCCGGTGATTTTGTTATCGGTTTTTGCTTGGCGAATGCTATCAACAATATCAAACAGGGAGTTTTCCTGGAATTTATTGCTGGATGTACCAAACAACTCACGGCCTAATTGAGTTAATGGAGTACGGCTGGAGACCTGATCCACAATGATACCGGTGAGATTGACATATAACGCTCCTTGATAACTATCTGCCGTTTTGTTTGGCTGTTGGTAAATCAGAAAACCGCCAACCACAACCAGAATCAGCATGATAAAAATCAAGTTTGAAATGACTTCCCGAATAAAATTTAATAGTTGCCAACTCCATTTAAATAATCTTGCGATCAACTTCCATAAAATACGCATATCATCTCCAAAACTAGGATCAAGTGAAGCTATCCTAATGATCAGACATGTAAATGTCAGCTTCAAATAGTGGCATATTGTCTGAAAAGATAGCTTTGGGGCTTTTATTTGTTAACAAATAAACAGAAAATGCTAGCTTATAACAAAATACATTACCTAGGAGAGAAAAAATGGATGCACTAGAACTTTTGTTGAACAGACGTTCAGTATCACGTTTAACAACCCCGGCACCTCAAGGTGAAGCATTACAGCATATTTTGGCGGCGGGAATGAGAGCACCTGATCATGGCGCATTACGTCCGTGGCACTTTACTGTCATGCAGGATGAAGGTATTGAGCGATTCAGTCGATTACTCCATCAAGCAGCCATTGATAGTAACCTTGGTGCTGAGGCGGAAGAAAAAGCGAAAAATGCGCCTTATCGTGCACCATTAATCATCGCGGTTATGGCAAAAGTGGCTGAGAATTCCAAAATACCTGAATGGGAACAGGTGGTTTCGGCTGGTTGTGCTGTACATGCGATGCAAATGGCTGCTGTGGCTCAAGGGTTTGGTGGTATCTGGCGTACCGGTTCATGGACTGATGATCATACCGTGCGTGCCGGTTTGGGTTGTCATGAACATGACAAAATAGTGGGTTTTCTCTACCTTGGAACGCCTGTACTAAAAGCGCCAAATAAGGTTACTGCGCCTGATATGACCAATTTTGTCAGCTATTTGTAACGGGGCCTGTTATGTCAACAGAAGTTCGTCTTACCCAATACAGCCACGGCGCTGGGTGCGGTTGTAAGATTTCACCAAAAGTTTTGGAAACCATTCTGCATAGTGAGCAGGAAAAATTTCTTGATCCTCACTTATTGGTTGGTAATGAAACCCGTGATGATGCTGCGGTTTATGATATTGGCAATGGTACCGGCATTATCAGTACGACAGATTTCTTCATGCCGATTGTCGATAATCCATTTGATTTTGGGCGCATTGCTGCCACAAATGCTATCAGCGATATTTATGCAATGGGCGGTAAGCCTATTATGGCGATAGCTATTTTGGGATGGCCGATTGATAAATTGGCGCCGGAAATTGCCCGTAAGGTGATTGAAGGTGGCCGGGCTGCATGTAAAGAGGCTGGGATTGTACTGGCGGGAGGGCACTCTATTGATGCACCTGAACCTATTTTTGGTCTGGCTGTAACCGGTATCGTTAATATTGACCGAGTGAAACAGAACAGTGCCGCGCAAGCGGGAAGCCAGCTATTTCTGACAAAACCACTTGGAATCGGGGTATTGACCACGGCGGAGAAAAAAGGCTTGCTGTTACCTGAACATCAGGGCGTCGCGATAGAAACCATGTGCCGCTTAAATAAATTGGGGATGGATTTTGCCGAGGTGGCTGGCGTTACAGCAATGACCGATGTAACCGGGTTTGGTCTTTTAGGGCATTTAAGTGAAATTTGTCAAGGATCGGGGGTTCAGGCAACTCTCCATTTTGCAAAAGTGCCTAAACTGCCGGAAGTGGAATCCTATATTGAAAAGGGTTGTGTTCCGGGGGGAACTGGGCGTAACTTTGATAGTTACGGTCATCTTATTGGTGAAATGACAGAACTTCAGCGCAAACTGTTATGTGATCCGCAAACATCCGGTGGCCTGCTGTTGGCTGTTTTACCAGAAGCCATGGACGAAGTGAAAATGATTGCACGATGTCATGACATCGAACTGACCGCGATTGGTGAATTGTCTGAGCGACAGTCAGGCAGAGTACTCATTGAGGTTAATGAATAATATCCATGCGGCTTTTTATTGCAGAAAAACCAAGTCTAGCCAGGGCGATTGCTGATGTTTTACCAAAACCGCATCGCCGTGGTGATGGCTTTATCGCTTGTGGAGATAACCAGTTTGTTACCTGGTGTATTGGGCACTTGCTGGAACAGGCGGAACCTGATGCCTATGACAATCGTTTTGCTCGTTGGTCATTAGTTGATCTTCCAATCATTCCTGAAAAATGGCAGTTAAAACCGCGACCTTCTGTTGAGAAACAGCTCAATATTATCCAGACGTTGTTGGAAAAAGCCGATGAAATAGTACATGCCGGTGACCCAGATCGGGAAGGGCAACTGTTGGTGGATGAGGTTCTGGATTTTTTGAAACTGGATGCTGTGAGGCGGAAAAATGTTCGTCGTTGTTTGATAAGTGATCTAAATCCGCAAGCGGTGACCAGAGCTGTTGAGCGGTTAAGAGATAACCGGGATTTTATTCCGCTATGTGTTTCAGCTCTCGCCAGAGCTAGGGCTGATTGGCTTTATGGCATTAATATGACCCGTGCTTATACCTTGCTTGGCCGCAATGCGGGGTATCAGGGGGTATTATCTGTCGGGCGGGTTCAGACCCCTATTTTGGGTTTAGTTGTTCGCCGGGATGAAGAGATTGAGCATTTCGTACCCAAAGATTTTTTTGAGGTGAAAGCGCATATTGTGACGCCGAAAGATGAACGTTTTATCGCTATCTGGCAACCAAGTGAATCTTGTATCGATTTTTTGGATGAAGAAGGGCGATTAATACACCGGCCTCTGGCTGAACATGTTGTTGCCAGAATAACCGGTCAACCAGCCTATGTGATCTCTTATCAGGATAAACGGGAATCTGAAGTCGCTCCTTTGCCATTTTCATTATCTTCTTTGCAAATTGAAGCCGCTAAACGTTTTGGCCTAAATGCGCAGCAAGTATTGGATATTTGTCAGCGATTGTATGAAACACATAAGTTAATTACTTATCCCCGTTCTGATTGTCGTTATTTGCCCGATGAACACTTTGCTGGTCGTCATTCAGTGCTTAATGCGATATCTATTCATGCAACAAATCTATTGCCACAAAAGTTACTGGAAATAGATAGAAAGAATCGTTGTTGGGACGATAAAAAAGTTGATGCTCACCATGCAATTATTCCTACAGCTAGAAGTAGTCATATAAATCTGACGGATAACGAGGCTAATATTTATGGTTTGATTGCCCGACAATATTTGATGCAATTTTTCCCGGATGCCATATTCCGTAAATGTGTTATTGAATTAGAAATTGCGGGTGGAAAATTTATTGCTAAAGCCCGTTTTCTTGCTGAGGCAGGTTGGAGAACGTTGCTTGGAAATAAAGAGCGTGACGAAGAGAATGACGGAACGCCATTACCGGTTGTTGCTAAAGGTGATGAATTATTGTGTGAGAGAGGAGAGGTGGTAGAGCGCCAAACCCAACCGCCGAAACCATTTACTGATGCGACTATCCTTTCTGCTATGACCGGAATTGCCCGTTTTGTACAGGATAAGGAACTGAAAAAAGTTCTTCGTGCAACAGATGGGCTAGGAACGGAAGCTACGCGGGCTGGCATTATCGAACTGTTGTTTAAACGGGAGTTTCTTTATAAAAAAGGGCGTCATATTCATGCAACACCTGCGGGTAGGGCGTTGATTCACGTATTGCCTGATATGGCCGCTTTACCGGATATGACCGCCCATTGGGAGTCTCGGTTAACGCAAATCAGTGAAAAACAGTTCCGCTATCAAGATTTCATGGTGCCACTTGAGGAGACATTGCAACAATTAATTTGGCAGGCTAAACAGGACCGTAATTTAACCGCTTTTCGTGACTTACCACCACTCCCAGTGAAAGATAAAAAAGGGAAAAAAATGAAAGCAACGAAAAACACCAAAATAGCTGCGCCATAGAGCGCAGCAATTATTGCGTTATTTTAAAAAACATCGGTGTTAACAGAATATCAAATTTCAAATTCTGCCCAAACTGGGGCATGATCTGACGGTTTTTCCATTTCACGGATTTTGTAATCAATGCCTGTTGCGATACAGCGCTCCGCCAAGGGTTTACTTGCAAGCAGTAAATCAATCCGCAATCCTCGGTTATCATCAAACCCTTTGGATCGATAATCAAACCAGGAAAATTGGTCATTACATTCAGGATTGAGATGCCGGAATGTATCAACCAGGCCCCAATTTTTCAGGCGATCCATCCAATCTCTCTCTTCAGGCAGAAAAGAACATTTACCTGTTTTTAACCAGCGTTTTTGGTTGTTCTCACCAATTCCGATATCCAGATCTGTCGGGCTGATATTCATATCACCCATGATAATCACGTGTGATTGAGGGGTTAAGTTTTGCTCCAGGTAGTTTTGCAGATCCTGATAAAATTTCTCTTTTGCCGGAAATTTCACTGGATGTTCACGATTTTCTCCCTGAGGGAAATAGCCATTAATAACGGTCAATGGCCCGTGTGGGGTTTCCATTTCCGCCATGATAACACGGCGTTGAGCATCTTCATCATCCCCTGGAAAACCACGATACACCGCAAGAGGCACCTGGCGCGTTAACAGTGCAACGCCGTAATGGGCTTTCTGGCCGTAATAAAATACATGATAGCCAAGTTTCCCAACCTCTTCTAAAGGAAACACTTCATCATGAACTTTTGTTTCCTGTAGGCCGATAACATCGGGTTGATGTTGCTCGATGATCGCAGCTAACTGATGGGGGCGGGCACGTAGTCCATTAATATTAAAAGAGATAAATTTCATCTTTTACAGCCATCCAGTAAAAAGACACAGGAACAATAGTAACAGATGGATCTTAAAAAGTAACT
Organism: Photorhabdus antumapuensis; assembly: GCF_020387775.1. Lineage (NCBI taxonomy): Bacteria > Pseudomonadati > Pseudomonadota > Gammaproteobacteria > Enterobacterales > Morganellaceae > Photorhabdus > Photorhabdus antumapuensis. The sequence continues at coordinate 39,920 of NZ_JAHZMK010000028.1, read as the reverse complement.
ATTGACAATGGTCAGCACGAAATAGTAACGGATCCCCTAATATTATAATTTGCTGTGAAAAATATAATAATTTGTGGTGAGAAAGAGCCTCGGTTAGACCGTTTTTATCTCTAGTGTTACAAAAATTGATTACTGAAAAATGTAGAACCCTATCCTAATCTTTGATAGAAAATTGAGCTCGTTAGTAATGTTTATATTTTCTAATGGTTGATTGGTTGAGATTAATTTTTGAACCATGATAAACATGAATAATAGAGTTTATTGAGCCACCTATGTATTGAACATACGCTTTTTTTATGTGGTATATGTTTGAGAAGTATTTGTTTTTTTGTACAAAATTTATGCCTTCACAGTATCAAACTTGATTTAGCTGTCATTTGGTGAAGGCTATTTCAAAGAAATTATTTTAGCCACAAGTTATATAGGAACGGTGAATTATGTTTTTTTCTCGTAAATTAGAAGCATTCATGGCAGTGGTGGAAAATGGTTCTTTAAGTAAAGCGGCAAGAGTGATGAACCGTACAACTCCTCCAGTAGCTAAATCAATCAAAGACTTCGAAGCAACATTAGGGAAGCGCCTTTTCAAAAGGGAGAAATTTGGGATGAGTTTGACTAAAGATGGTTTAGAATTATATAACGATCTTAAAGATCTTTATTTACAAGAAAAAGAAATAACTAAAAAACATATCAGTGGTAGTATATGTAACATAGTTAATATTTATTACGATTGGGGGAAAAACAAACATCTTATTTATTTATATAAGGCAGCTGATAGAAATAGCTCACAGGTAAATATATTCCGGTTTAGTTATGATAACATTGAAGAAATAGTGGATTATGACGGCAACACGCTCATTCTGAGCTCAGAAAAGATACTGAGTGACCGTTTCAGCCTCATTAGTAAAATAAAAGGGCCTGAATTGGGAATTTGCTGCCGAAAAGAGTTATTAGATATTGCTAATGGTGATGTGATGCAATTGCTAAAGAGTAATACTTGGCTATGCGATCCTGTACTTTATAAAAGTAGTTTCATTAAAAACTTGGAAGAAGAAGTTATTCAAAGTGGTGGAAAAGTAAATATGCGTCAGATGGATAATATGGGATGTTGCATGAATTTCATTTATTCCAGAGATTATATATTTATTACAGATTCTCATCCTGATGAATTGGAAGGAGGAGACGCTTTGAGTTTTGTTCCCATTGAAAAACCTGGTGCAGCAAATCAATGTTATATTTATAAGTCTAAATCACACTCAAGTGTTCTTAATCGTTTTATCGATTCAGTTAATGACATGAGTTAAAATTCATCTACGCGGAGAGGATTATGGTAAGCTCCGCGTTGTTATTATGCGGAGATAATTATAAAGATTTTTCACTGTACCTAAATGATAAATTTATATTCCAAATTCTTATTTGAATATTCCGAGTAAATGTTTGGTAATGGTGAGGAAAAATGGACTGTTCCTCGCCTTTTGGAGCAACTTGTACTACAAGCCTGACATTATTATTCATTTTCGTCTGGTGTTTGGCACAACCCATTGTGCATGGCCTTTGCTTTACTGCTTTAGCCACGGTGTTGTGGTACTCCAAAAAATAATGTTAGCCCCCAAGTAGTTTTCGGCAAAATGAGTAAACTCTTCCTGAGTGAAGGGTTTTTTAGTTTTTGGGTTGGTGTAGGTCAGTGTTGGTTCTTGGACTGCTATTGCCACCAAATCCGGTTTGCCTTTGTAACGGTTGAAAAAGCGATAAGCGTTTTTCATCTGAGCAGATTGACACGGCACGATATCGGGACCGCCGATACCGATCTTATTTTTCGACGCGAAATTAAAAAAACGAGACATATATTGATGATCGTTATCCCATTCACATGGCCAGAAGTTAACATATTGCACCCCATAGGATTTTTTGCATGCTCGGTGCACCCTCCAATTGTTTCCAGCTATAAACAATTTGTACACCGGCAATATCTTGACGTTCTAGCAGAGGACCTAATTGCTCAAGCTCATCGGATGAAGTGTAGAGATAGTTTTGTGGTTTTCCTGCGAGTGCAGCAGTTGACAGTGAACTAAAAATCAGAGTAGCTGAGATGAGTTGTTTGAGCACCATTATTATCTCCATCCTTAATTGTAGGGGAATGAGTAATAGGTTTATGACAGCTTAACAAGGCGGATAGTTCCATGACTTTATGAATTTATTTAACATTACAAAGTTACTTTATTGGTTAATTAGTAATTATTTTCCGCATCTTAGTACCCATTTATCTCTATCTTTGTAAATACATTCTCATTAAGAACAAATGAGAATGTTATCAATGAATATGATATTAATTGGGGTTGTTGACTGTTTTTTTAAAGATATTTGGTTATTTATTGTTGAGGTTTAATCAAAATTAAACGTGCGGCATTTTATGATAAAAAAGCCTTGATTCTGAATCAGCCGTTAATAATGAAGGCGTATTTATAATATTCTGCAAAAGGTGTTCATGGAGTGCCTTTGAACTGGGTATAGATGCAGCAGACTGCGGCGGTAGTTCACCAAAGCATCCACATTCAGGTGCTTGATAGAGGTTTTTGGGGTTGGTTTAACACTGTTCTCATTGTTATCATTGCTCAAAGCAAAAGGAGATAACATGAAAAAATTGGCAGTTATGTTTACATTGGGAATGGTTAGCTTTGGTGCAATGGCAGTTGATGGTTATAAAGATGCAAAGTTTGGTATGACAGAAGAAGAGTTCCTTTCGAAGAAGTTATGTGATTTTGAAAAGTTTGAGGGAAGCCCGCGAATAAAAGAAATATCACTTTATTCGTGTTCTGACTTTTCGTTTGCTAACAAAAAGCGTGGAGCAATGGCATTTTTTTTTAATGGAAAATTTAAAAGATTAGAGATTGGTATTGGCGAATACCTGAAGCCAGTATTCAAATCGTTAGAGAAAAAATACGGAGAGCCGTCGTCGTACCCATCACAAGAAGAATTTGGTGATGCGATGAAAAATGGTGGGGTTATAACTATAGGTTATGATAATGATACGGTATCAGTTGATATACATGTGATGTTTGGTAAAGAATCCGGTCAGTTGGCTTATACGAGCTCAGATGTTTATGCGATCCCAGATTTCGAAAAAAAAATCCAGGAATTAAAGGAGTTCCAGGAATTCCAGGAATTTCTGAAATTAGATCATAAAAAATTGGATGAAGATATTTAAGACGACAATAGCCACCTTCGGGTGGTTTTTTATATTCGCAATACTCAAACATTACAAGTAACTAATTCAACCAGGTCGCTTTGGTGTCCTTTTTACATCTAAAGGAAGTGAACACAGACCAATATATTATGCTTTCATCAATGGTATTAAAGAGGGTTTTTCTACTTGGTGAAGGTGTTTATAAAATTGTTGCTACTCTGTTATCTGATGAAATTGACAAAGGAGTTACACCGATGGAAAAACAGATAATTTCAATGTTATGAGTCATGATCTTTTCTTATTAAAGCGGCCCATAACTTGCTGAAATGAGCCGTAAAGAAGAAGTGGATAATCTGATTATATGCTGTTTAATGTAATGGACCATCCAATGATGGGAATTTAACTGTTATTGCAAATAAAAACATCATTATTTCTTAGCTAAAAAAGGGGCTGTATATAGGATAGTTGATATCCAGATGATTGCGGTGATAAACATAACAATCATCTTGGTGAAACGCCAATAAAATGGCTTTGGCGGTGTATCGGTGGGAATCGGTAAGTTAGTATTTTGGGGTTGACTATTATCTTGTTCGTTATCTTGAAATGGCAGGATAAAACGATAACCTTGCCGGTACACTGTGTGTATGGCTTCACCTAGATCACAATAGCGTAATGTGCGACGTAATTTACAGATTAATTGCAGTAAATTGGTTTCTGCTACTCCGTTTTTGCGTTCAGGCCAAACCAGAGGGATCAGTTGTTCCCGGTTTAACGTATTCCCCTGGGATGCATGTTCCCACAGTGCAACTAACAGGCGTTTCTCTTTTTCCGTAATGATAAATATATTTTTACCATGAATTATTTTGTTTGAGTCACAGTCTAAATAAACATCTCTAGTTATTTTCAACATAACGCATTCTTTGCCTCTGTTTAGTGTTTATACCCGTTATCTTTCAAGCTGCCTCTTTGTTGGCTGCACTCACTCACCCCGGTCACATAGTTCTCTATGCTCCCGGGGATTCGCTCCCTTGCCGTCGCGATGCAACTCGAAATCTATTAGGTATATAGCCAGGAGGGCTCAATTAGGCACTTATGCCTATTAGAGTTTATATATTTTATGAATAAGTAATGCAAGAAAATAAATAATTTAAAATCTTTTATTTTATTTTGTTATCTGGGTTATTTTTATTTTTCTCATTAATAAATAAAACTAATGATAATTAATTATTAATTTTGTTTATATTTGTGATAATGCTGTCTCTATTCTCTGTGAAATAAATGAAAATTTTCAAATATAGATAAATTATTTTTAGGTATTGTTTTTTTCTTATAAATTCATTTTGTAAAAATTGATAAATAGATGTTCATAAGCAATAACCCTATTGATTGAGTGATATTTTTTATCATATTGAATTATAAGTAAAAATAGAGATTAAAATCATTATTTTTTATTTTTAACTTTTATTTATCGGTGTTTGAGTGATTACTGTTCAATGAATAGCTTCAAGTTCCAACAACGTGATGTTTATCACGTATTAACTTACGTTAGTCAGTAGTCAGGTCGCCTCATTGCTTGAATGAGGGTTTGGATATTAAAGCACGGTGAATACACAAGTAAGGCATTAGGCATGATACCTAAGGGCGGTAGCGTACCTAAAATGATGTGTGTTTTAACCCGGTTATGAATTTAACTCTTAAGGAAATAACAATGTCTACAACTGCCGATCAAATTGCTGTTCAATACCCCATTCCAACTTACCGTTTTGTTGTGGCCGTTGGTGATGAGCAAATGTCTTTTCAAAGTGTATCGGGATTAGATATTAGCTATGACACGATTGAATATCGTGATGGAATTGGTAATTGGTTACAAATGCCCGGTCAGCGTCAGAGACCAACAATTACCTTGAAGCGCGGTATATTTAAAGGGCAATCTAAATTGTACGATTGGATTAATTCTATTTCGCTTAATCAGATAGAGAAGAAAGATATTTCTATTAGCCTCACTGATGAAACAGGTTCAAATCTGCTGATTACCTGGAATATTGCTAATGCTTTCCCAGAAAAACTAACAGCACCCAGTTTTGATGCTACCAGTAATGAAGTTGCGGTGCAGGAAATAAGTTTGAAAGCCGATCGGGTTACTGTTGAATTCCATTAATACACAGTTTGGTGTCAGGAATAGTCTGGCACGTCAATACAGTGTTTTTTAAAGGCGAATATTATGACAATCAGTACAACTTATCCGGGTGTCTATATTGAGGAAGATGCTTCATTGGCACTCTCTGTCCGTTCCAGTGCAACGGCGGTCCCTGTTTTTGCGGTTGCAAATACTAATAAATTTTTATCCACACAAAATTATGTCCGTATTAGTAGTTGGTTGGACTATTTGACACGAAAAGGTGGGCAATTTGATCCTGATGATAAGCTTGATATTTCACTACGGGCCTATTTTATTAACGGTGGGGGATATGGCTATCTCGTGAAAACTAAAGACCTAGTAGGTCAAATTCCGAAACTAGATGATGTCACATTGCTGATTGCTGCCGGAGAAGATATCACTACTGCCGTAGGGACACTTTGTAAACCGGGCAAAGGATTATTCGCCATTTTTGATGGTCCAGCCACTCAAATAGCTTCGAATCAAAAATCCGATGAAGTGCTTAAGTCTTATACCGCTACTGCCTATGGCGCAGTTTACTATCCCTGGCTGACCGCCGAATGGGGAAATGAAAAAGATGATGAAGGGAGAAAAGCGAGTGTTGATATTCCCCCCAGTGCAATGATGGCGGGTATTTATGCCAGCGTTGATAACAACCGAGGTGTTTGGCAAGCTCCGGCTAACGTGGCTATTCAAGGTGGATTACAACCTAAATATCCAGTGACTGATGACCTGCAAGGACAATATAACCAAGGAAAAGCACTGAATATGATCCGTAATTTCCCTAAGAGCGGCACATTGGTTTGGGGAGCTCGCACGCTTGAGGACAGTGATAACTGGCGTTATATCTCGGTTCGTCGCCTGTTTAACAGCGCCGAGCGAGATATTAAAAATGCCATGAGCTTTGCGGTCTTTGAGCCTAATAGCCAACCCACTTGGGAAGTTGTGCGTCGAGCTATTGATAATTATCTCTATTCTCTTTGGCAACAAGGCGGATTGGTGGGAAATAAAGCCGAGCAAGCTTATTTTGTTCAAATAGGTAAAGGTATCACTATGACTGATGACAATATTAAACAGGGCAAAATGATCGTTAAAGTGGGTATGGCGGCGGTTCGTCCTGCCGAGTTTATTATCTTGAAGTTTACGCAGAACGTCGCACAATAATTGGAGGTAATATGCCAATAACACCAACTTATCCGGGCGTCTATATTGAAGAAGATGCATCACTGGCGCTTTCTATCAGCCAAGGGAATACAGCAATTCCTGTTTTTATTGGCCGCTTCTCGCCTAAGAAAACAAGCATAACGCCACAAGTGGTACGGGTTAGTAGCTGGTTGGATTTCACTAACCAGTTTCATGTGGGTTGTGTTACGTCAATAGATATTAAATCAACACCTCCACCTGCCGCTAAAAAACCCAAGAAAGTTGAAAAAGTTGAAAATGATATATCAGCCGAAAACAAAGCTACCAAAGAAAATGGAGAGGTTAATAGCGATACAAATGAAGAAGAAAAAAAAGCTGATTACACTTACGAGGTGACAGCAGTTAATTACACGACAAGCAGTGATGCTTTAAAACTTTATTTTCAAAATGGCGGTGGACCTTGTTATATCTTGCCAATTGCTGATTTGGGAAATACTGAAACTTTGGGCTTAATTCCCGAATTAATTGAGCAGGCTTTAGAAATTACTCTGATCGTCTGTTCTGAACAGGATTCTGGTTATCAAAGTCAAATATATAACAGTTTGACGCCTTCATTATTGAATGCTGGCTATTTCCTTATCGCTGATAACCAGGATAAGACAACCGCCATCAGTGTTAATGTACCCTCACAAACCGCAACGTATTATCCGGCGGTGAAAGTTTCACAACTTATGCAAACGGAAGAGAGCCTTATAGCTGTTTCAGGTTATAAGGATGCAGGTACAACATTAGACACCATCAAGAATCTGGCACAACTCAAAGAGAAAAACCCCGATGTCTATCAGCAAGCTGTTGCTGCAATACAGAACATAAGCAGAACGATTCCCGCCAGTGTAATCATGGCTGGTGTCTATTGTGCTACTGATGCTGGTCGGGGTGTCTGGAAAGCACCGGCTAATATTGTTCTGAGTGGCATTAGTGATGTAGAAGAACGGCTCACCGAAGATGAGCAAGGTACCATGAATCAAAAAGGTATCAATGCTATCCGTTATTTCAATAATCGAGGATTTGTCGTGTGGGGTACACGTACTCTGAAAGATGATGACAACTGGCGCTATATTCCGGTACGGCGTCTATTTAATGCGGCGGAACGGGATATTAAACAGGCAATGCGATTTGCCGTCTTTGAGCCCAATAGCCAACCGACCTGGGAGCAGGTAAGGTCAGCCATTGACAACTATCTCCATCAACTCTGGCAACAGGGGGCACTGGTTGGTAGTAACCCCCAGGAAGCCTATTTTGTGCAAATTGGTCAAGGTATCACCATGTCCGAGAGCGATATTAGGCAAGGAAGAATGATCGTCAAGGTTGGGATGGCGGCGGTTCGTCCGGCTGAATTTATTATCCTGCAATTTTCGCAAAAAGTAGCACAGTAACCGTACTGGGGCGCGGTTTCCGCGCCTGTCCTGTTGAGGAAACGATAATGGAAATAAAACAGCCGGGTGTGACAATTGCGGAAAACCTGATATCCCAGAAGCCAGATGATGCATTTATTGGTATACCGGTTTTTATTGGTTATATTCCAAAAAGTTCGAGCAATAAAACCATAGTCAAATTAAACAGCCTGACCGACTTTACCCTAAAATTTCGTGAGTCAGGATTAATGTACTACTCCGTACGCCACTTTTTTGAAAATGGCGGTCAACAAGCCTATGTACTGCCGCTGGACTCTGATGAACCACTGAACGATTTTCAATCATTGATCACCGCACTGCAACAGGATTGGCTTAAACAGGCTGTTGCCGCGGAGAGTAATATCACACTGATTGTCGTCCCTGATATTGTCCGCTTTAATCAGATGGGAGAGCCCGGTGCTGACATAGATCTTTGGTTGCAGTTTTGGCAATCAGTACTCAACCTTTGCAAGAGTCGACGTGGCATCATGGGATTGCTGGATGCCCCGGATGATCCGGTACTGGCCGCTAGATGTCTGGAGCAGTGTTCCTCAAGTGATCGGCAATGGGGCGCGGTATATTGGCCGGGGCTGAAAACCACATATCAAGAAAAGGGTGAACATATCATCCTTTCGCCTACCGCTGCGGTGGCGGCTGTTATCCAGCGTAATGACAACCAGAATGGTATCTGGGCCGCTCCGGCCAATGTGGCTGTAGTTAAAGTGGTCAGCCCGATACGTTCTTTTATTGAAGCTGATGCACTCTTTAATCAGAGGGGCTCTTCGTTGAATCTGGTTCGCAGCTTCCCCGGCAAAGGGATTAAAGTCTGGGGATGCCGCACGCTGGACAACATTCCCGGTTCTTCCTGGCGCTATATCCAAACTCGCCGTTTGGTTTCCTATATCGAAGCGCATATCACCCGATTAGGTCGGGCTTTTGTTTTCGAACCTAACAACGCGATCACCTGGATGAAACTTAAAGGCCAAACTTACAACTGGTTGCATCAATTATGGCTGAAAGGTGGACTGTTAGGTACCCAGGAGGACCGAGCGTTTGACATATTACTTGGTGTCAACGAATCAATGAGTGACGCGGATTTGCGGGCCGGGAAAATGATCATGAAAATCAAACTGGCTCTGCTAATTCCCGCGGAATTTATTGAGCTGAGTCTGACGTTTGATACGCGTACCGGGACAACGGGATTAAATTAAACAGGGGAAAAATATGCACAATCTATACACCCCGTCAGTGTCACACCGTTTTATCGCCAGTTTTCTGTTTAACAATATTCCCAGTCCACTTGATATTGCCTTTCAGCGCATATCGGGACTCAGCCGAGAGTTGCAAACCACCCAACACAGCCAGGGCGGGGAAAATGCCAGAAATGTTTGGCTGGCCGAGAAGATCCAGCACGGTAGTTTGGTATTGGAGCGTGGTGTTATGACGATTACACCCCTGACTCTGATATTTGATCGTGTCTTGCGTGGAGAAAAAGCGGTTTATGCTGATGTGGTCATTATGTTGCTGAATGAAAATTTTTTACCGGTGGCAAGCTGGACGGTGAGTAACGCATTACCGGTTCGTTGGTCTGCTGGTGACTTTGATGCTAATAGCAATGCCGTTTTGGTCAATTCCCTGGAGTTACGTTATCAGGATATGCGCTGGTTAGGAGTGAAAGCATGACTGTAGAAATTAAAGAACTGATTATTCAAGCTAAAGTTACCGATTCTGCGGGTGATTTATCATTCCCGCGAACATTAGCCCAAGAAGCGTTGGATGACGCTCGCCTGATTGAAAGGGTGAAACGGGAGGTATTAGAGGCATTACGTGAAACAGGAGGCCATTATGAGCTTAATTGAACGTAGCCTGTCCAAACTCACTCTGACTGCTTTTAAAGATCGGGAAGGTAAAATTTTGGTGGGCAGTTTACCGGTGATGTATAACCCCGATGCGATCCAGTTCAATTATCAAGCCAATTATAAAAACGATGAAAGCATTACCCATGCCCACCAAAGCAACCACTATATGTCGTCTCAGCCCGCGGGTCTGTCATTAGATCTATTGTTTGATGCGTCTATGCCCGGCAACAATACTCCGATAGAAACCCAACTGGCGACACTGAAAACCCTCTGTGCCGTTGATGCCGGTACCAAAGTCCCGCATTTTCTTAAAATCAAATGGGGCAAAATGCGTTGGGAAAACAAAGGCTATTTTGCCTGCCGGGCCAGCGGTCTCAGTATTCATTACACCTTGTTTGACCGGGACGCCATGCCGTTACGGGCAATTGCCACCTTATCGCTGGTGGCGGATGAAAGCCTTGTTATTCAGACCACTGAGCAACAGTTAAAATCGCCACCGGCTACTGCGGTTAGCGTAATCGATATGTTTTCCCTGCCATTGATTGCACTGGGCGCTGGCGCTGCTTTGGCGGGGGGTATTGATTATCTTTCGCTGGCTTGGCAAAACGATCTGGATAATCTTGATGATTTCACACCGGGACAAACGCTACAAGCGCGGAGGGAGGCATGAAGACACCTCCGATCGTGATTAAGATAGGTGGCAAAACGCTCAATCAGTTTACGGTTATCAGCCTGTCAGTAAATTACCCTATCAATGGCATTCCTTCGGCTAACGTCACTTTGGGTATTATGGGTGATACCAGTCATATTTTTGGTGCCAAGGCGCAGGCTGAGTTGGCAAGTTGTCGCCCGAATCATGAACTGATTGTGCAGATGCAAACAAATGTGTTGTTCAAAGGGATCATCGTTCGGCAGACACTGGGGCTTAAAGGTCAGGACAGTCTAATGATTCTGACGGCAAAACATCCACTGCAAAAATTAACACATAATTTCCACTCGCAACTATTTAGTCAGCAGAGTGATGAGGCAATTATCAAGAAGCTATTCAGCCAGGCCGGAGTGCCTGTCACGATAAAACAGGCGCCTCAACTTAAAACGGTACATGAGCAAATGGTGCAGTTTCGTTGCAATGACTGGACATTCTTAAAAAGCCGACTTAGTGCTACGAATACCTGGTTGCTCCCCGGCCATGATGCCGTTACGTTGGTAACGCCGGAATCACTTAATCGGTCAACCGTGCATACTATTCGCCAGTGCGGCGACCATCAGAGCGTTGTGCTGTTTGAAGCTAATCTGCAATGGGATAATCAGCGCAGCCCAAAAACGGTAAGTGTACAGTCTTGGGACATTAACCAACAAAAGTTGTCTCAGGCGATTCGGGTCAAAAGTAGTGGGTTTGGGCATGGTCAACTTGCTACGGACACGCTGAAATCGCTGACCGATCAAGAGTGGCAATGGATTTTCAGCTACCCATTGGATAATGAACAAACCAAGCAGTTTACTCAAAGCATCATGGGCAACCGGCGAAACCATAATATATCTGGCAGTTTTGAGGTTGCAGGCAATGATTGCTATCAGCCGGGTGATGTTTTGGCATTAACTGGCTTCGGGCCGGGAATGGATGGTCAGGCGATTATTACCAGTGTCAGTCAGACCATCACCCAGCGACAAGGTTGGCGTACCCGGTTAACTTTAGGCATGCAATCAGACATAGAACAGGTTATACCTCAAGTTAAGGAGTTGCATGTCGGGATCGTAGAAAAATACCAACAGGATAGCCAATCGCTAGGCCGTATTCCGGTCAAAATACCGGCCTTAAACTTAAACGGCACCCTTTTTGCCCGCTTAGGTAAACCTTACGCCAGTCATGAGAGTGGATTCTGCTTCTATCCAGAACCGGGGGATGAGGTGATTATCGGTTTCTTTGAATGTGATCCCCGTTTTCCGGTGATATTAGGTGCTATGCACAATCCTAAAAATAGATCACCGTTAGAACCCAGTGAAAAAAATCGGGTGAAAACGTTAGTGATTAAACAGGGAGAGAATCAGCAAGCATTAATATTCGATAATAAAGACAATACACTCGCATTTAATAGTGGAAAAAATACCTTATCTTTGCAACAGGATAAAGATATCACTATTAACTCTTCGAAAAATATCATCACTCATGCGCAGGAAATTAATATTCAGGCCGAAAAATCCCTATCAGCCGCTGGAAAATCTGGGGTTGATATTAAAGGGGCGAAAATTAATTTAACACAATAATAGGTTAAATAAGATGGCAGACAAAATATTAGCCGATATTTATGGTCGGGGTTGGGCATTTCCGCCACAGTTTTCTTCTCGGATGGGAATCGTCATGGCAGAAGGGGCAGAACATGTCCGCCAGAGTATGAAAATTCTTTTTCTCACTGAACCTGGTGAGCGGATTATGCGTGAAGATTACGGTTGTGGTCTCAATGATTATATGTTTGAAAATATCAGTGATGAATTGATGACTAGAATTCAAACACGCATTGAAGAGCGAGTATTACGTTATGAACCCCGTGCGGAAATGACCGAAATTACGGTGAGTCAGAAAACCGATTTACCGAATATTTTACATGTTCAGGTAAATTATGCCTTGAGAGGCAGCGAAATTAGCCAGCAAATTGAAGGTATTCTTGAGATTGGTGAAGGTCCGATAGAGGTGTTTTATGAGCAAACCACTGGTGGTTGATGGCGACACCCTGCTATTTGAGCCCTTATTCGGTAACCGGCAGGTCACCATTCTGGGGCCGGCAATCATCCGGGGCAGCGGTCATGCCAAGATCCAAGGTAAAAAGATCGTGATGGTGGGTGATGAAAAAAAGATACAGCTCCAGGCACAATATATTACCCCTAGCCATCCGGTTCCCGGCATGGGTGTGGTCACTATTGCTCAATTGGATGCTAGCCAGCAGGTAAACTTTTGTCATAGCCCTGCCACGGTCATTGTTATTGGACAGCAATTTATTGCCCGTTTTACCCCATCACAGCCGGCAAATAATCCATCGAGTGGCCCGGATATAACAGCACCCAGTATGGGTAAAGGCCGATTTATTGCCAGCCAATATGCGGTTAGTGTCGGATAAATAACGCTTTAATTTACTTGTAAATAACAATGATCTCCTAAAAATAGATTAAAGTCATATTCAAATAACAGGTGGTATAAATATGGGGCAGACCGAATTAGAAAATAAACTTACCGCGATTGTATCGGATGCTATTTTTAAACTTGATGAAAGAAGTACGCTGGATATATTAAATTGGCTTCAGGAATACACTGAAAAAATCCCTTTTGATCAAGAGAAAGGAAAACTTTGGAATAGCTTCTACTTTATTCAGGAAAACAATCCTCAGCAATTAGCAGATATTTACCAAGACACGAATAAAGCTAACGGCCTTTTACCCGCTCATCAGGCTTTTTTATTGGCTTTTTTGACACTCTTAGAAACCCCTAAAATATTATTCAATACCTTTCCGACTCGTCATCGTGATCTTTATTACCGGGAATTATTGGGTTTAAAACCGAGAAATGCTCAAGCGGATCGGGTGGCGATAGGTATTACCCTGAATGCTGATTGCGCTGAATATCTTATTCCGAAAGGAACTCTTTTTGATGCCGGGCATGATAGCGTCGGCAATCCATTACAGTATGTGTCCGAGTCGAATGTATTGGCAAATCAAGGAGAATTGACTGACCTATGTTGGTATCGCAAAGATGGCGATGGCTGGAAATCGGCAATACCACTAAATCTTGCAGATAATATTGCATTACCTGAAAACGGTATTCGGCTTTTTAGCCCAACGCCTAATGATGCTCCGGTTCTGTCCGGTTATTTAATTACTTCGTCTTTATTTGCTATGCCAGCAGGAGAGCGCGCGATTAAAGTGACATTAGCCAGCGAGTGGAAGGGTAAATCTGAGCACATCACAGCTAATATCAGTGCGGAAAATCGCTGGCTTTCTTTATCGGTAAAACTTGTCAACAACACAATGCTTGAGCTCGGATTGTCCGCCAGTGATGCGCCGATCACGCCACCGGATGCCTTGGACAATATGACGTTTGATGTGCCGGTATTAAAGCTGGGCACTGCTCAGGGCCCAACTCTGCCTAAGATTAAAGAGATTGAAGTCAGCATTAATGGTAACCGTAGTGTGCGTTATTCCTCTGACGGCGGTATCGAACAGACGGATACCGCCAGCTTTCCTTTTGGTCAATCACCGTTGTCAGGTTCTGGTTTTAATCTGATTGCCCCGGAATGGTATGGCACTGAAAGTGCAACACTGACTGTAACCCCTCAATGGGTTGGTTTGCCTACAGAAAGTTTTTCAACATGGTATGACAAATACAATCCCAAGCCTGCCAATAATGGTGTATTCAAAATACAGGGTTATTTAGTCACACCTCAAAAGAGAGAAAAGCTTAATGAAGCGCAGTCGTTATTCAATGGAGACGGAGATAAAGCACCACAAGGACAAAGTGTAAAATTTACCTTGCCAAAAATGAATTATCTCCTTGCAGACAGTGCATCTCCCAATGACTGGCCTGCGTCAGTACGCATAGAACTGGCCGGACAAGATTTTATGCATGTCCAATATTGGCAAAATCCGACTGGTAAGAATTCACCCTATACGCCACGAATCAGTGCATTGCAGGTTCAATTCAGCGCTAAAGCTAAACCTGAGCAATTTGCTGTTTACCCTCTGACGCCTTTTGGCCGGGGTAAGGCAGCCGAAACGCCAACATTCACCCATGAGGCATTCTATTTAGGCTTTACGGGAGTATTACCGGGGCAAACTTTATCTCTCTATTGGCAATTAGAAGGTATTAAAGCACTCACTTTATCTTGGTTTTATCTCAGCGAAAGCAATACCTGGAGTAAATTGGATAAATTCGTTGACGACCAAACCGGTAACTTGTTCGACCGGGGGATATGGCGCACCTTATTGCCACAGGATGCTGCAAATCGAGCCGCCCTGATGCCGACGGGGCGGTACTGGCTGAAAGCCGAGATAGTTGATAAGACTGATCCCCAAGATTACCCACGCATTAAAGGTTTGCTGTACAACGCCACTACCGTCACTTTAACTAATGCAGAAACTGTTGAGCAGGATCATTTCATTCATCGATTGGCCGCTGGCAGCATAAAACAGCCGGTAAGCACTATTCCGGTAAGCACTATTCCGGTAAACACTATTCCAGCAAACACTATTGCTGCAATCAGCAGCGTTACGCAACCTTGGGCTTCTTGGGACGGTCGCTCGCAAGAAACTGAGCACGCTTTCTTAAAACGAGTTCCTGTCCGGTTGTCCCATCGTAACCGAGTGCTGAGTTGGGGGAACATGGTTACCTTACTAAAAGATCATTTTGTCAGCTTATTTGATGTCAGACACCATTCAGGCGGTAAATTAACCACCATTCCGGCGCCGGAAAAGCAACAACTGATAGTGATCCCGGATAACCGTTACAAGGATAACGATGATGCATTACGTCCAAAACTGAACCCGGCGCGATTGGCTGAGATGGTCGAATGGTTAAGTCAATTAAGTAGCCCTTGGGCAACCATTGAAATCAACAATCCTACTTATGTTGACGTTAATGTGGACTATCAAGTGACCTTCATCTCCGGCGTTAATTCGGATTATGGTCATCATCAGCTACAACAGCAATTAAGCCGAACATATATGCCGTGGGGGGAGAATCCTGCTATCGGCGTGACAATGGGTAACCACATTGACTACTACCAGTTATTAGCCACCATCCAACAATCTCCTCTGGTAGAACGCGTCACCCATTTAAGCATAACAATAGCTAACCGAGTTACGGGTGCCGTGGGTGCAAGTATCGAAGCTAACGATAATGAAGTGCTGATTTTAGTCTGGTCAGATAAACATTCTTCAACTAAGGAGTTAATAAATGAATCATCAGGATGCTCTGTTTCCCGTCGTTAAAGATGATATTGCCTTTGATACCTTACTTGCTCAGGCTAAGGCTGTTATTGCGCAACAGTCTGGTCAATGTTGGAGTGATATGAATGAAAGTGATCCCGGGATTACCTTATTGGAAGCCTGTAGTTATGGCGCATCGGATTTAGCTTACCGCCATTCGTTGCCGCTTTTGGATCTTCTTACACCCAGAAAAGAGGAACAGATACCCGGTGACGGTATTTTTCCCCAGGAGTTTGGCCCGCAACAGATGCTGACCTGTGGTCCAATTACTTTGGTCGATTATCGTCGGGCGTTGCTGGACCTGCATAGTGATGACACGGTTGATGGTTACTTTTTATTTAATGATGTACTACTGATATGTGAACCTAACGATCAACGCTACACATACTGGTATAGCAAAAAGAAACGTGAATACAGTTTCATGCAAATCCCCGATTCAGAGAGTGAACAGTTAACATTAAGAGGAAATTATTGGCTTTATTTGTTGCCGAGTCGGGAAACTCAGGTTGATAATAAGCTGGCTCAGGAGAAACTTAATGCTTTCCTGAAAGATAATCGCAATTTGGGAGAATGGGTGAGTCAAATTATCTGGTTGAAGCCTGTTGATTTACCATTGAAGATTGATATTCAGCTTGATAATGATGTTAAAGATATTGCTGACATAGTTGCCCAAATATATCTGACGGCGGAACAAACGGTACTGGAAAAACCGCTACGTTATACCACCCAGGCAATGAAAGAAATGGGTTACAGTAATGAAGAAATTTTTGATGGGCCCTATTTGCATCACGGTTGGATACCTGAATTACCGCCGACCAAAGATTACAACGGCACCATAGTATTAAGTTTAAGCCATTTGGTTAACCAATTATTGGCTATCAAGGGAGTTCAAGGTATTACCCGACTGGAATTAGATAAAGATAAACTGGTATTAGATAAAGATAATAAGGAAATTATTTCTCCACTACCGGGCGATAATTGGTCTTGGGAAATGGCTAAAGGATATTATCCCAGACTATGGGGTGAAGATCCCTTGGAATTAATTACCTCACCAGACAGTCCATTGACTCTTATCGCCAAAGGTGGTGTGAAAGTTGTAGTTTCTAGTGAAGAGATAAAGAAGAAGCTCATTACAGAACCGCTGATTAATACACAACCAGAATTATTAAACTGGGGCAAACATCGTAAAGTGCGGGATTATTACCCATTAAGCAATAAATTACCTGCTTGCTATGGATTACAGACTAATAAGCATACTTTGCAACAAGTACAGTTACACCAATTTTTGCTGCCTTTTGAACAGATGTTAGCTAATAGCTGCGCGGAGCTTGCCTTATTGCCAAAACTATTGGCGTTTAAACAACGGGGAAATACGGTATACGGCGCCCAATGGCCTTTTAAAGTTAATACAGTGAGTCAGAACGTTCATCAGGAGATCATGCCTGACTTAATTAAGAAACTGAATGATGATGCGCAAATTGATAATGATGATGGCATCCATGAACGAAATTATGCAAAAGAGCTGGCTATTCTAGAATATCTGTTAGGCTATTTTGGTACTTATCGAGCAGCCGGACCACTCACCCTCGATTTCCGGGATTTTCTCTCTACTCAGCGCGGTTACTTGGCTCAACAGCCAGAGTTGGCTTATCATCGTAATAACATTCGTATTGATAAAGTATCGGCGCTGCAAAAACGGATTGCAGCCCGATTAGGCTTGGGAAGAAAATGTTTTAGTGAAACGCCTGATTTGGCTAACCTTCCTTTCTATTTAATTGAGCATCGTCGACTGTTGCCAGTAAAACCTGATGAGGCATCCAACAGTGAACAAACACCTGATAACCTGGAAATTAAAATTCATCCTGATGCTAACAGCCATCACTTAATTATGACTCAGAAAAGTACGGAGGGGCGGCTATTACATGGTCAGATGATTAACTTAATTATTAAAGGTGAGAATGGATTCACATTACGGGGCCAAGTGATCACTGAAATTACAGAACAATCATTTTATCTTGACACCCGTAACAGTGTTGATCTGGAATACAATTTGGACAGAGTGCAACAGGCGTTTACCGAAAAAAAACTATTCTGGCAAAATAGCCCGGTGTGGTTGGAAGATATGGATTATCAATTGGTTTATGATGATAAATCATATGAAAGTAGTGAAGAAAATGAACGGTGGATAACGTCCAGCCCCCAAAGCCCCTTTCCGGCTATGATCAAAGAAGGGGACGAAATCACGCTAAAATATAAAATTACCCCTTATGAACCAGCCAAAAAAATATCAACTAATGTGAATTCTCCATCTGACTATATGCTTAAAGCTGTGGTAAAAAAATTCGATCGTATTGAGGGTAAAATATTAATTAAACGAGATAAAGATACCAAAGTTGCTTTTCCAAAAAAGGAAAATGCGTGGCGTTATCGCTGGTATTTCTCTGGTGCAGAATACGCGCATACTGATCGTTTTTCATTTGTCGTCAGTGTAGTCATTAATCGTCAGTTAATTGAAAATAAAAAAATTGATCTTTATAAACTGGAATCGTGGGTAAAAATCGAGATTTTAGCTGAATTTCCTGCGCATGTTTCTATAATTATTCATTGGCTGTCATCGGATCATTTCAAGAATTTTGCCAGCACTTATAAACGTTGGCAGAATAATGGCGCTCCTTTAGGGGATGAAACATACCATATTTTAGAAATGTTAACCTTAGGTCGTCTGCCTTCTGCATTAACAGGCACGGGGAATATGCGAATTGCCACTAAAGAGCAGAGAAATGAGGTTATTGGTGAGTCTGAAACAGAATGGCATTCTGGATTTATTGAGAGTAACCAATTGCTATATGTGCCGAAAATTCGGGAAGATGTTGATCGTAATAAATAGAATGGAACTAATGTATTAGTTGAAAATTCTCAATTTCAATCTTGGAATAATAAAGACAAAGATTGATTTGTTTATAAGCAAAAATAAATACTTGTTGCATTATTAAATTAATTATCTTTAATCATTGCTATGTTATTAGAATAGACGAGTATATAAGGTGATAAAAATGGAAAAGAAGCACAATTTATCTAATTCAGAGATTAATACAAAAAATACCAATAATAAAGCAGAAGGTCCTTCAGCAGATGATTTAAAGAAGCGCTTTAAAGCAGGTAGTATTCCATTGCAAACTGATTATGAACACTTGATTGATATTGCTGATATAGGTCACAAAGCAGTCGGGAAATCTCATGGGCCAGGAGCAGGATTAAAATTGGATGATAATGGTACGCTTAATTTAAAAATAGGCACTATCTCCAGTAAAGACTATTCTCCATTAATATTAAAAGATGATATTTTATCCGTAGACCTTGGTATTGGTCTTATTAATAAAGACAATGGAGTATCTGTTGGTCAAGGTAATGGTATTGTTGTAAATACAGATGATATCGCTGTCAAGGCCGCTAATGGTATTACTGTTGATAGCAATGGTGTTTCAGTTAAAGAGGGTGATGGTATTTCTGTTAGTGGAAAGGGAGTAGAAGTTAAGGCCAAGAATAATGGTAGTATTTCCGTTGACTCAGATGGTATAGCTGTTAAATGTTGGGACGGGGGCGGTATTGTGGTAACTGATAATACTGGTCTTTATTTGAAATTAGAGGGAGGAAATACAAGCAATGCTTGGAGTGGTGTAAGTGGCTTGAGCCTGAGTAAAAGTGGTGTAAAAGTTAAAGCGAGTAATGGTATTAAGGTTGATTCCAATGGTGTAAGTGTTAAGATTAATGAAATTGCCTCAGCACTCGCTAATTTAATTATTCCCGCAGGAACAATTGTGCCATTTTATAATGATGGGCCTGTGCCTAATGGTTGGGTATTGTGTGACGGACGAAATGGTACTCCTAATTTAAACAATGATCGTGATAAAGGTAGTGCAGGTTGGAACATTAGTTTAATTTCAGGTTGGGATCAAATAAAAACAGATTATTGGCATTTGGGACATGGAGAACATTTGAAGGCAAATGTATATTTCATGAGATATATTATGAAGAAATAAATATAAATAATGCTACGTGTCAATTAAGTCATGATGATATATTTTATATATACACTCTTCGTACCTATTGCAGTAGTTAACTACAAAGGAAAATTCATATGGTCTTAGAGAAAAACAGATTAAGTCGGATCAATATTACTATTGAAGCTAATAATCAACAAATAGCTAAAAAATTATTATATGGTTCTCTACTTAATCAAGTCAGTGTGAATAAATTGCTTAATTTATACTTTAATAAACATGCTGTTAATCAGGATGTCTATTTAGAGAAATTAACGTTGAATCTTGGTGAAATTAATTCACATGACTTTAATTCATTATTTCCTATTAGGCTGAATATGGAATTAAGTAAAGTATTGAGTCGATATCATGGAGATAATAAAGAAAAAACACTTACAGAAGATCCAATAATACTCCCAAATGCCCATAAGCCCTCTTTATTAAAGAGTAATTATTTATCCGATATCGAGGGATTTATTCAGTATATATATCAAAAAGATATTAAATTAGCCCCAGGAAAGGCAATAGGAGATAATGGGAACATTAATGTTAATACTAAGTCTTTAATTAACCAATTAATGCGAATAGAGGGAAGTTTAACATTATTGTTGGCAAAAAGTTGCTTATCTGAGCACGGTTTGCAGCGGCTTTTAGCTATCAATCAACCAGATTTATTAACTGCGATTAATTGCAAATTATCAGAGAATATAGATAGATCTCAACATCAAGGAAAGGTAGTTTCCTCTTGGCAATTGGTATTGAATGCATTGGGATATATACAGAGACAGAATACGCAGGAAATACCTAAAGCAGATATGAAAGTGATATCATATATCATGGCTGAGTTTAATAGCAGTATGCTTGATATTATGCCTATTATTACGTTATTTCGCCAAAATATAGTGGCTGAAAATGTTTTATTAAATGAATGGTTGAAGCCGATTTGGAAAATAGAATGGATTACAAAACTGTGTAAAAAACATCTCTTTGCTGAGGAGTATAACGAACTGTCGCAACGTTTTATGCCAAATAATGCAAATCAAACGTTAATTTCTCAAGATCAACCAACATTATTGACACCAGATAATTTGCACATTAAAGGCAATAATTGTAGTCAGCTTCGGGCTGTTGACAGGTCATACTCTGAATCGGCTTTATCTTCTCTATATCAAGTCAGTCATGCTGGAATATTAATTCTATGGCCGATGTTACCCGCTTTGTTTAATCATTTAGATCTACTTGAAGAGAAAAAATTTATTCATCTCCAGGCTCAATTTAGGGCAGTTGATTTTTTGGATTATCTTATTTTGGGAGACGAAGAGAGACAAATAGAGAGAAAAAGCCTCAATAAAGTTTTGTGTGGGTTAATGATTGATGAAGAGACGCATTCAATCCCTGTTGAGCCAGAAAAACAGTTGATAATAGAACAATGGTTGGATGCGATTATCATTCAACTTCCGGGCTGGAAAAAATTAAGCCGTAATGATGCCCGCCAACTGTTCTTACAACGACCGGGTGAATTGCTGATAGGTGAACAAGAAATCAAAATTACGCTACAACATCAGCCATTTGATCTGTTATTAGCTGATTGGCCGTGGCCGTTAAATATCATCAAACTTCCCTGGCTAAATCGTCCTTTACAGGTTGACTGGAAAAATATTTAAAAGGTTTATATGAACTCTTTACTTAAAAATAGCCACTATATGGTGGCTGAATTACATTGGGTTTATCCCCATCTGGAACGTATCGATCTGCTATTACAGCGCTATTATTATCAAAAGAGGGAAAGGTATGATTCATTACCGGAGAGTTTTTTACTTGCCGAGGATAAGGTAGAAGAATATTTGGCACAACCGCAGGGCTTTCCTCATTGGTTATTTGAACAGGGTAATATTGTTGGTTATCCGAAAACCGAAGAACATGTTGCCGTTGATGCACTGTCTCTATTGGTTGAGCGTTTTGAACTCACAGAATTTGAGCGTGATGCCTTATTACTCGGTTTATTGCCACATTTTGATAGCCGTTATTATACATTATTTGCTGCTCTGCACGGTAATAGTAAAAAACAGTGGCCTAGTTTTACTTTAGCAATTGAATTATTTAGTCAACGCCAAAATGATTGGCAATTACTGCAAAACAGTTTCTTACCACAAACACCATTAATCAATAACCAACTATTACGACTTAATAATCACGAGGAACCTATTTGGTTACAAACGCAATTTTTAACCCACAGCGCCGTCTGGCATTTTTTATCAGGACAACAGGTAATTTTACCGCCCCTAATAACTTGTGCTTATTGGCATTCTCCTGTTTCACACCTTTGGTATCCACCAACTCTTTATCATTCACTTGAGAAGATATTATTGAATGAAACTGATGAAATTCGTTCTCTAGTGATACTTAAAGGAAAACAGAATAGCGCCAGAGAATTAGCGGTCAGCAATATTATGGCGTTTCACAGAATCAGCACTCTAATCTTGGATTTAGCTCGATTACCAGAGGAAGAGAATTTAACTGTAATAGCTAATTTGCTGGCAGATGTAGTGAGAGAAGCGCAGTTACATAATGCTTGTTTATTAATTCGTAATTTTTCTTTACTTGCAGATGAAAGGAAAATATTGAATAACCTATTATCCGTTTTGCTGAATCAACCAAAATTACGGGTAGTTTGTTTGGTAGAACCGGGAGACGCATTAGTATGGGTTAAATATCTGCCAATGGTGCAAATTGAGATGCCGGCAGCTACGCTAGTGGATAAAGAATTTATGTTGAAAGAATGTTTACCGGATAATGTCGCTCAGGGAATTAATATTATTCAATTGTGTCAGCATTTCTCATTTACTGCGGAAACCTTGCCATTAATTCTTAAAGAGGCTTATCAATATCAAATATTACGACAACCAGAAGGCCAATTAGAAGAGATAGATTTACGTAAAGCATTAAGTTTCCGCGCTCAACAGAGTTTAGGTAAACTGGCTCGACGAATAACGCCAAAACGTAATTTTAATGACTTAGTGATTTCTGATGAATTAGCTCAACAATTGAAAGAGATTATCGCAACGATTAATTACCGTGACCAGATTTTGGGTACTGGCTTTCAGGAAAAAATAGGTTATGGTACCGGTATTAGTGCACTGTTTTACGGTGAATCTGGGACTGGAAAAACAATGGCCGCAGAAATAATTGCCGGGCATCTTGGTATTGATCTCATTAAGGTGGATCTTTCTACGGTTGTGAATAAATATATTGGTGAAACGGAAAAAAATATTGCCCGTATTTTCGATTTGGCTGAGGCGGATTCTGGGGTGCTGTTTTTTGATGAAGCCGACGCACTATTTGGTAAGCGTAGTGAAACCAAAGATGCTCAAGATAGACATGCCAATATTGAAGTTTCTTATCTATTACAACGGTTGGAAGATTATCCGGGATTGGTGATTTTAGCCACTAATAATCGTAGCCATCTGGATAGCGCTTTTAATCGTCGTTTTACTTTTATTACCCATTTTACTTATCCTGATGAAGAGCTACGTAAAAAAATGTGGCGAACAATTTGGCCTGAACAACTGAAATTATCTGACGAAATTGATTTTGCACATTTGGCTAAGCGGGCTGATTTGACTGGGGCTAATATCAGAAATATTGCCTTATTGGCATCAATATTAGCCGCAGACAATAGTAGTGAAAAAATTGAGAATAAACATATAGAACGGGCAGCTATTCTCGAATTAAATAAGAGTGGCAGACTGATTTTTTAAATATTTACCAAATTTGGAGTTGATATGAAACATATCATTGAACCTAATAATGCTATTGTTGAAGTTAATAACGCATTAAAAGACATTTTATCTCGATATTTAAATAACATTGATATTCGTTTTGATTTGCCAGAAATATACTCAATTCCATCGAGGCCGACAATAAGTGTATTTCTTTATGATGTACATGAAGATTTGCAATTACGCTCTGCTGAACCAAAGCGTTATAATCCTGTAACTAATTTATTGTTACCGGGATGGGTAAATATTAATTATAATTATTTAATTACTTATTGGCATTCGAATAAACCATCAGTTGATGGCTGTAGCCCGGATAGCCAGCCTGATAATCAGGAGGCAAGAATAATGACATCTGTTTTGAATGCATTGATTAATAACCGGCAATTACCTAAAATTCCTGGTGCCTATACTAGGGTAATTCCACCACAGGAAAATTTAAATAGCTTAGGTAATTTTTGGCAGGCGCTTGGTAATCGCCCACGTCTTTCTTTATTATATTCCATTACTGCACCGGTAGAACTTCAAGATATTAAAAATACAGTAGAGCCAGTTATGGAGATTTTCCATTCTGTGGATCAAAAACTGGATCTGGCTAGCTCACAAATATGTCAGGCATTGTTAGAAAAATTATGTGTTGATTTAGGTGGTACGGAAGATATACGTTTTGCACTTACTAAAGTGAAGTTAATAATTAAGCCGGACACATCTGTCACAAACAATAATGATAATCAAGAAAATGAAAAAATTATTATTGAGGTTTCGGGTATTACTTGTTTAACTTATTTTTCTAAAATAAAAGAGATTCTTTCAACTTGGGTAAACAGTCATAAAGTGGTTGTTAAGATAAATGGCATAGGTATTTTTGTGACTAAAGAAAATTCTGATGCATTAATTGGCGTGAAAAAACCACCATCTAATTAATTACCCATAATAAAACGATAAGTTAGAGAGATAACGATATTTTTATTGATGGTTTTATATAAAAGCATCTTGTTGTTTGTGATATTTTAATTTATCTATACCTAATAGATTTCGAGTTGCAGCGAGGCGGCAAGTGAACGAATCCCCAGGAGCATAGATAACGATGTGACTGGGGTGAGTGAAAGCAGCCAACAAAGCAGCAGTTTGAAAGATGAAGGGTATATTACTTACTTATAACTCTTGGGTAATAATATTATGCCAATCAACAACCTTGCAAAAAAAATTGAAACTCGTGCCGGAGAAGATAGAATGTGTGGAAATATAGAAGCCAGTAATCATCTGGAAAGAGGTCTTTCTTCTGGCTTATCGAGATCAAAGGATACATCAAAATTTAAAAAAAATAATATAAATGCCATAAAATTGATAAATGATATTATCGCACTACATAATGATCCTAAAGGGAATAAATTACTTTGGAATGATAATTGGCAAGATAAAATCATTGATCGAGATTTGTCAGCTATATTTAAGGCGATTGATGAAATTGTTTCTGAATTAGGTGGTATTGAAATCTATCAAGAAATCGTTGGGGTAAATCCTTATGATCCGACTGAGCCAGTTTGCGGTTTATCTGCCCAAAATATATTTAAATTAATGACTGAGGGGGAACATGCTGTTGATCCAGTAAAAGCGGCCCAGGCAGGAAAAATAGATGGCAATGAATTTGCTGAAAGAGTTGATCAGCTTAGTGGTGCAAAAAATTATATTGCATTGATTAATGATCGTCGACTTGGACATATGTTTTTAATTGATATCCCATCCAATGATCAGGAAACAATGGGATATATTTATCAATCAGATTTGGGAGAAGGGGCATTACCGCCCCTTAAAATAGCAGATTGGTTAAACTCCAGAGGAAAAGATCCCATTACTCTTAATAAATTAAAAAAATTATTAAGTTGTGAGTTTAATCTATTATATGAAAATGAAAAGAAAGCGTTAATCTCAGAGACGCTTGATATACATAAAGATGTATCTAATATTAAGTTGGGTAGAATAAAGAGAGGTGAAAATGTGGATATTTATTTAACCGAATACGATATTAATAATTTTTATGAAAATATTGAAACATTAAAATCTAAGCTTGATAATTATGATAGAAAATTGGGTAAATCAGAATGAATTATATTATTTATATCTGATTACTACGATATTGAAAATATATTTTTTAATTGCGAGTATGGCTTGTGTACGGGTATGGCGCTGACAGAGAGAAAACGATGAAGAGAACGTCAGGGCAAGGCGATTATTATGTCGTTTATCGGGATGTCAGCAGAAACTTCTGAATACCACCTTATTAATTATTTTTTCTAATCATATTCATGGTGGTTTTGTTTTTTATGAGTTTAAGATCTAGATTAATATGCTTAATGTTACGTGTAATCTGTGGTTATAATGTTAATTTATTGCCATTTTTTTGCGTTTTTATAGTTATATAGTCTAAATATTCTCCTTTGTGACTAATGCCTCATCGATTGGCTTGAAAATCAAACTACGTCAACCATAATACCCCACCTGAAAATTTCATACATTACTATTAAGTAATAATTATGTATTCTATTGGTTTAATATGGCAACGGTAACTTACCGCAATATGATTGCCGGGCTGACCGGATGGGTTGTATTCGCACTTTCTCCCGTACAAGCCGATGACCAGCCCTTTATTCATCAAAAACAGCAACAACAGACAGTAGAACAACGTCTGGAAGCCAATACACCGTCTGTGAGGCTTGCTGTGCCTTTTTCCGATAACACCGTGCAAAATGCGGCGACCCTTGATGCTCAGGAGCAACTCAGGCAGCAGGAAAGGCAGCATGCTCTACAGCAACAACAGACGCCGGATACCGATGTCCGGCTCATGCGACCCGGCGTGCGCTTGTCTGATTATCCTGCAAACGAACATCCCTGCTTTACTATCAACACCTTACGTTTGGAGGGGGACGCTGCCCGCCGTTTTCAGTGGGCACTGGACGCGGCAGCGGATGCCAAAGGGCGTTGTCTGGGCGGACAGGGGATTTTGCTGGTCAGCAACAAGGTGCAGAATGCCATTCTGACAAAAGGTTACGTCACCACCCGTGTGATGATACAGGAGCAGGATCTGACTTGGGGCGTGTTGACGCTGACGCTCCAATCCGGCCGCATTGCCAACATCCGCTTTGATCAGTCGACATCTTGGCGTGGGCGGCTATGGAATGCTATGCCTGCCACATCCGGAGATATTTTGAACCTGCGCGATATCGAGCAGGCGCTGGAGAATTTCAAACGAGTGCCCAGTACTGAGGCCGACATTAAAATCGTGCCCGGTCAGCAGGAGGCGACCAGTGACCTGCTGGTCAGCTGGAAAGAAGGCCGCCCGATCCGGCTCAGTTTGGGACTTGATGACAGTGGTGCCAAAAGCACCGGTCGCTATCTGGGATCGGCGACCTTGGCGATTGATGCGCCTTTAGCCCAGAACGATCTGTTCTATGCCAATATCGGCAAGGATTTTTTTGAACATGGCCCCTTTGGTAACCGCTCCCGTACCGTTAACTACGTCTTCCCGCTCGGTTATTGGGCTTTTTCTGCGAACTACAACGACTACACCTATCACCAGAATATCGCCAACGCTAACGAAATACTGACCTACAGCGGCAGGAGCGAGAATGTGCAATTCACGGTGTCCCGGCTGTTATTTCGCAATCAATTGCATAAAACGACTCTCAATATGCGCGTCTTTCGTCGCCATTCCACCAATGCTGTGGGAAACATCCAGATAGAACAACAACACCGCCGTACCGCTGGTTGGGAGTTAGGACTCAGCCAGCGCAGTTACCTCGGCAATATCACATTGGACGCTAGCATCAACTGGCGGCGGGGAACCGGCGCATTCGGTGCGCTACCGGCACCTGAAGAAGCCTATCACGGGGGCAGTGCTCGTAAGGGGATTGCCCAAGGCGATATCAGTCTGAATGTGCCTTTTAACTGGGGGGCACAGCTCTGGCGTTATAACACCAAGGTGCGCTGGCAGTGGAGTGCAAATCCGCTGACACCACAGGACAGGATGGCTATTGCCGGGCGTTATACCGTGCGTGGGTTTGACGGTGAACAGATGCTGTCCGGAGAAAAAGGGCTGCTCTGGCGTAATGAGTTGGCTTGGAATGTGCTGTCGCGCGGTCACGAACTTTACTGGGCAGTGGATTATGGTCGTGTGGATGGACCGGGTACCCGTCATCTCGCCGGACATCAGCTGGCGGGCGGCGCTCTGGGCGTGCGCGGCACGCTGTGGAGCCGGTTCAGTTATGACCTGTTTGCCGGGGTGCCATTCTACAAGCCAGCGGGTTTTCACACCCCGGGTGTGAGCAGCGGTTTCAGCATCAATTTGGAAATCTGATGATCTGTCGTCTTTAGCACAGGCATATGTTGCGCTTATTTATTTAACCGGGACATGATTTATGAACAAACAGTGTTATTGCCTTATTTACAGCCGCACGCACGGTGAATTGCGGGTAGTATCGGAACTGGCTCGTAGCTGTAGCACCGCACCTGGGCAATGCCGTGACACCGGAGTATCTCGCTTGTGGGTGACCGTGCGCCGCGCGGTGTGGCTGTTGGGGGCGGCACTGTTTGCCGGACAGGCGTTGGCTGACGGTATCATCGCTGATGGGCAGATGGCACCTGCCCAGCGTCCGGAAGTGATAACAACCCAGAATGGCCTGCCGCAGGTCAATATTAATTCACCCAATCAGGCCGGGGTATCACATAACCCCTATCAGCGGTTTGATGTTGACCAGCGAGGCGCCATCCTTAACAACTCGGCAGTGATGACCTCCACCCAGCTGGCTGGGTTGATACAGGGTAACCCCCGCCTCGATCCGAACGCGGCGCCAGCTCGGTTTATTATTAATGAGGTCAACAGCGATAAGCCCAGCCAGCTACGGGGATTTCTGGAAGTCGCCGGTGGTCGGGCGCAGGTGATTGTGGCTAATCCATCGGGGATTACGTGCAACGGCTGTGGCACTATCAATGCCGGACGTATGACTCTGACCACCGGTAAGCCGCAGCTGGACGCAGACGGCAGTCTGGCGGGGTATCAGGTCGAGCGGGGTGTGGTGAGCATTGAGGGCGGCGGACTCAATGGTGACTTTCGTCATGATACCGAGTATGTCGATATTCTGGCACGGGTAGTGAAGGTGAATGCTGGCGTCTGGGCTAAAGAGGAGCTCGCCGTGGTGGTGGGGCGTAATCGCATTAGCGCGGACAGCAAGACGGTGACGCCACTGACCGCTGATGGCAAGAAGCCCGAGCTGGCGATAGACATGGGGCAGATGGGCGGCATGTACAGCGGTCATATCCGCATGATAGGTACTGAAGCTGGCGTTGGTGTGCGTAATCAGGGCGGCCATCTGCAAGCGGGTAAAACGCTGACTGTCAGCAGCGAAGGGCTGCTCAGCTGGCAGTCGGGGACGGAGGAGGCTGTCACTCAGGTGGGTGGCGACGTCACCCTGACCGCCCAGAACGATATTGAACATCACGGCAAGCTGCACAGTGGTGGACGGCTTGCTGTACAAAGCCGCGAAGGTGACATTCAGCAGTCCGGCACTCTGGCGGCGGTGGGCGATATCCGGCTGACATCTGCCTGGGACATTCAGAGCAGCGGACACCTGCTGGCAGGCAGCGATATAAACAGTACGCTGATGCATAAGGCGAATTTGACGCTGAGCAGTCAGGGGAATATCCGGGCCAGCGGCAGTCTGCTGAGTCAAGGCGATATCAACGTGACCGGTCACCGGGTGGATATCAGCCAGAGCCAACTGACGGCCAGCGGTGCTGAGATTGCCGCACAAGCTGGCGGCGTTGCCCTGCGAAAGGCGAAGGTCGACAGTCGGCAGTTCACGGTGAAGACCACGGGCAATTTCGACGCGCAACAGTCACAGGTGCGTGTTGGCCGCTGGGATATTCACGCCGACAACCTGTTCAACCAAGAGGCTGTCTGGTCTCAGGTGGATGCCGGGGAAAGCCGTTTTGCGCTGACCGGGGCGCTGGATAACACCCGGGGCAGCATTGAAGCTCCACAACTCAGCCTGAATGCCCACTCCTTGAACAATCAGAAGGGGCGTCTGGTGGCGCTCGACGGTACGGTGCAACACTGGCGGGTGAATGGCCTGCTGAACAACCGCGACGGCGTGGTGGGCAGCAACGGCAGTCTGCGGCTTGAGACTGGGCATCTGGATAACCAGCACGGCACATTGCAAAGTCAGTCAGCATTGCTTATTACGTCGGGGGGCGATATCAAGAACGGTCAGAAGGGCAAACTTCTGGCTGGTCAAGCGCTGACCCTGAACGCCATCGGCAGCATTGATAACCAGTCCGGGGACATACAAGGCGGACACTTGCAGATGACGGCACAGCGCTTGAATAATATGCAGGGCAAGGTAGTCAGCCAGGGGCGCTTGCAACTTGATGGCCATCAGGCGATTGATAATCAGCGCGGGCTTCTTGAGGCGGGTGACGCGTTGGATATTCGCACTGACGGCAACTGGGATAACCGCCGCGGTACCGCACAGGGGAGCAAGCAGGTTACCGTCTCAGCACATCGCATCAATAACACTGAGGGCAAACTTCTGGCTGGTCAAGCGCTGACCCTGAACGCCACCGGCAGCATCGATAATCAGTCTGGGAATATGCAAGGCGAACGCCTGAGGATGACGGCACAGCGCCTGAATAATATGCAGGGCAAGGTGGTCAGCCAGGGGAATGTGCAGCTTGATACCCACCAAGCGATTGATAATCAGCGAGGGTTTATCGAGGCGGGTGACGCGCTGGATATCCGCACTGACGGCAACTGGCATAACCGCAGCGGTACCGTACAGGGAAGCAAGCAGGTTACCGTCTCAGCGCATCGCATCAATAACACCGACGGTAAGTTGTTGTCAGGTCAAGCGCTGACTCTGAACGCCACCGGCAACGTCAATAACCAACGCGGTACACTGCAAAGTCAGTCAGCATTGCTTGTCACGTTGGGGGCCGATATCAAGAATGGTCAGGGTAAACTGCTGGCTGGTCAAGCGCTGACTTTGAACGCTGTCGGTAACATTGATAACCAGTCCGGGGACATACAAGGTGAACACCTGCAAATGACGGCCCAGCGTCTGAAGAATACGCAGGGCAAAGTGGTCAGCCAAGGGCGTCTACAGCTTGATATCCATCAGACGATTGATAATCAGCGCGGGCTTCTTGAAGCGGGTGACGCACTGGATATTCGTACTGAGGGTAACTGGGATAACCGTAGCGGCACCGCACAAGGTGGCAAACAGGTTGCCGCCTCCGCGCATCGCATTGATAACAGTGACGGCAAACTGTTGTCCGGTCAAACGCTGACTCTGAACGCGGCCGACAGCATCGATAACCAGCGCGGTACACTCCAGAGTCAGTCAGCATTGCATGTCACATCGGGGGTTGATATCCAAAACGGTCAGGGCATATTACTGTCCGGTCAAGTGCTGACCTTGAACGCTGTTGGTAGCGTTGATAACCAGTTCGGAAACATACAAGGCGAACACCTCCAGATGACGGCACAGTGTCTGAATAATACGGAGGGTAAGGTAGTCAGCCAGGGGCGTTTGCAGCTTGATATCCATCAGGCGATTGATAATCAGCGCGGGTTTGTCGAGGCGGGTGACGCACTGAATATTCGCACTGACGGCAACTGGAATAACCGCAGCGGAATCGCACAAGGCGGTAAGCTGGTTACCGTCGTTGCGCATCACATCGATAATACTGACGGTAAACTACAATCGGGTGGCAACCTCACGCTCAAAAGTCAGGGGAATGTCATTAATCAGGCGGGCACCCTGACAGCGAAGCAACATCTGAGCTGGCAGGGGGGGACGGACAGCCAGCTGAACAATGATGAGGGCTGGTTGTTTAGTGGCGAAGCGTTGTCATTGCGGGGCGGACAGCTGAGCAACCGCCAGAAAGGGGAGATCCAGAGCCAGCAGGGGCTGACGTTGGATCTGGCAGGCAGCTGGGACAACCAGGGCGGCAAACTGGCCAGTGGCGGGCGCAGCACGGTGCATGCTCAGGAACTCCTCAATGCGCAGGGGGAAATTCAGGTGTTGGATGTGCTGGATATGCAGTTCATCCGCGTACTGGATAATAGCAAAGGCCGCATTTTTAGCAGGCTAGTACAATCCCTGCGTGCGGAAAACATCCTTAATGCTCAGGGATGGATAGGCACTCAGGGCGGTTGGTCCGCCACGGGCAACCGGTTTGACAACCGCGAGGGCAGCGTGCTGAGCCAGCAGGATGCAATACTTGCTGTGAGCACGCTGGACAATCAAGAAGGCATACTACAGTCAGCGGGTGCGCTGATGCTGCGTGCGGCACAGGATATTGGTAACTCGTTAGGTAAAATCAGCGCTCAGGGGCGGCTGGATGTACAGGGCACTACAGAAGGTACTGCCGCCGGCAGTGTGCGGAACGCCGGTGGGCAGCTGCTTTCTGGCGATGGCCTCGCAGTGACTGCGCAGAGTGTGGACAACTCAAACGGCCTTATCGACAGCCAGAAGCAGCTTGGGTTGCGCATTCTGGGGCTGTTGAATAATACCCAGGGAACAGTGAGAAGCAACGGCGACCAGCAGATATCAGCCGGGCAGGTCAACAACCAGAAAGGCGTGTTCAGCAGTCAGGGAGCGCTTGAACTTGCCACGAGTCAGCTTGATAACCCGGACGGTACACTTATCAGCCGGGGTGCCGGCACATACCGAATCAATGTGCTCAATAATCAGCAGGGTAAGATCCACAGTGGCGACACACTGACATTCCGCGGCGAACAGGTCAACAATCAGGCCGGGGAGTTGGTATCAACCGGGGCGATGCGACTCGACAGTACACAGCTCAATAACAACGGGCAGGGGAAAATCACCAGTCAGGGTGTGCTGGTCGTGCAGAGCGATCGCCTGAATAACCGCGAAGGTGGCTTGTTACTGGGTACGGCGCACACCGACGTGACTGCCCGTGAGTTGGATAACACGGCAGGCCACCTGCAAAGCGCTGGTGCCCTGACGCTGTCGCACCTCGACATGTTGGACAACCGTCAGGGGTATCTCCTGGCCAACAAAACGTTCAACATCAACACTGGTACACCTTCTGCGCTGATGCTGTTCAATCAGGGCGGCACCGTCCAGAGCGGTGAGCAGCTTACCGTCAACGCCCGGGGGCTGGATAACCAGCACGGAACATTGCTCGGCCAGCAGACACTGACGCTTACCGTGCAGCAGGACTACACCCATCGAAGCGGTGACACGATTAGCAGTAACGGCGCACTGACCTTCTCTGTTGGCGGGATGCTGACCAATCTGGCCGACTGGCTGTTACCCGGAAGCCTGATTGTCAATGGCACTCACTTCACCAACATGGGTACGCTGGTCGGGAAAACGCTGCAACTAACTACCGGAACTTTGCTCAACCAGAAGCGGCTGGAGGCTGACAGTATAACGCTCATCAGTGACACTCTGGACAATATGAGCACGGTCATGGGAGATGATATCACGGTGCGCAGCCGCGTTATCGACAACCACGGGGAGGATGCGGTGATCGCCGCTACCGAGCGTATGCATTTGCAGGCCGGCGAGAAACTGACTAACCGAGATGGCAGCCTGCTCTACAGCGCCGGCGCCCTGCACCTGGGCAGTGATGACCTGATTGAGAACCGGGCGAGCCGCATCGAGGCGGACGGGGATGTGTTGATTGAAGCCAATCGGCTGGATAACCTGCGCGAAGGACTTAAGATCGCGCGTGAGGCAGAAAAAAGTGATATCAAATGGCACCGTTATAACTACTACTGGCGTTCTTATGCCTCAGGGGTCAATCCTGACAAAAATACCATGGCACCCACCACACAGCGTCTGACGTTCAGCGATGACGCGGCAGTGGAAAACAACCGTTATGGCACATTGTTGGCTATTGATGCTGTCGGCAAACGCGCACAGGTACGGGTAAAGGATCACGAAGGGCAACAGCGTGAGCTATGGGTGAATTATCTGGCACTGACACCGGGTAGTGACGGTAGTTACGACATGACGTTCTATGAGACGCGAGGTTTTCGTCAAAATAGAGTGCCGACGCCTTATCACAATACCGTCTGGCGCGAGCACAACCGGGGGCGGATTGAGCAGTGGGATCCAGAGAAACATATCGACATTGTTAATGCGCCCTTTGTAACCGACTATAACAACTTCCGTGAACGCTCGGCAACTGGGACAGTGACGCGGGATAAACTGGTGTCTGCGGGTACCGGTGCCCATGTTCTGGCTGGTGGCAACATGGTGCTGCGTATTGCGGGGGAACTGCTCAATGACGCCAGCACTTTCAGTGCCAACGGTGATTTGTCGGCGAAAGAGGTCGGCAAGGTCACCAACCGGGGCTATTCCGTGAACGAACGGCGTCAGGAACACCTTGTCGACCACTACGACAGGGACACTCGACACTGGTATCCGAACTTCAACAGCGATGAAACCACGGCGTTGACCACCATTGACGCTATTATGACCGGGCATGGCAACGTCACCATCAACGGTGCACATCTGGAAAATACCACCGTCAATCAGGCGCAAATCAGTCTTGTTGAGGCGGCCCAGAAGGCGGCGGAAGTCGAGCGTGCGGAATGGGAACGCAATCCTCTGGCCGTGACGGTTGATGGAGCGGAGTGGCAGGCGAAGAATATGCAACTGGTGTCGGTCAACCAACCCCTCACGCCAGTCAATCGACCACTCACGCCGGTCGACCAACCACGCATGCGGGACAACCAACCCCTCAGGCCGATCAACCGACCGCTCACTCCAGCTGAACTGGCACTGACCAATAAGCAACAACTTGACAGAGTAGCAACCTTTGTTCCCAATAACGGTCTGTTCCGTCAGCACCCGGTAGAGGGAAGTCCTTATCTGGTGGTGACTGACGAACGCTTTACCAGCCGAAGCCGGTTCATCAGCAGCGATTACCTGTTGCAGCGTGTGGGGTATGACCCGGCGCAGGTGCGTAAACGGCTGGGTGATGGCTTCTATGAGCAACGTCTGGTGCGTGAGCAGGTGCTCAAACTGACCGGTCGCCCTTCCGTACACGGTGAAGATGCGATGGCGCAATACCAGACACTGATGAACAATAGTATCAAGGTGGCAAAAGACTTCCAGCTAGTACCGGGCGTGGCGCTGACTCCGGGACAGATTGCGGTGCTACAGCAGGATATCGTCTGGCTGGTGAGCGAGACTGTCGATACCACCACCGGCCCGCAGACGGTGTGGATACCTAAAGTCTATCTGGCCAACACTACTCTGCGGCTTACCGGCGATGGCGCCCTGATTAGCGGTGGTAACCTGCAACTGTCAGTGAACAGCCTCAATAACGCCGGTAACCTGTTTGCTGAGCGGGCACTGAACATTGACGCCGATCAGTTCCTGCACCAGAGCGGTGAGATCCGCGCAGACAGTATCAACGTGCAGGCGGACGGTCTGAACCTGAGTACCAATCTGCAGGATGCATTGCGCCAGGCGTCGATGAGCTCACGTGAACTCAGCCTTAGGGGTGGGGATATCCAACTGCAAGGAGCTAAACTTGACGCGGCTCAGAACCTCAACCTGAGTGCACGCAACAATCTGGACATCACCGCAGCCAGAAGCAGCAACACGGCCAGCTTTGAGGTCATTTCAGGGGCGATGGGCAACCGCACCAGTGACGGCATGGAAGAGGCCGGGAAACGGATGGCGAAAGTCAGCGGCGAATGGCAACAGGCGCTGGGCAGTACGCTGAACGCGGGGGGCAACCTCAGCCTGACAGCGGGACAGGATATTACCCTGAAAGGGAGTCAGGCCAAAGCCGATGGTACCACCCGGTTACAGGCAGGCGGGAACGTAAAATTACTGGCGGAGACCATCACCAACAGCACGCATCTGGAGGCTAACAGCCGTACTTCATCGGTGAGTAACCGCCGTGAGGAAGAGAGGCTGCATCTCAGTACCCTGAGCGGTGACAAAGGGGTGACCATTCTGGCGGGCGAAAACTTGACGGCCGAAGGTGCACAGGTTGACAGTCAGGCAGGCAGTATCGGGCTGAGTGCCCAATCGGTGATCATCAAAGACGCTCGTCAGCGCGTGGCGGATCAGGATAGTGAGCGCAAGCGCGAGGGGAGCACGAAAAGCGGGCGGGAAATGGAGATCGCCAGCGATAATGCCGTGGGGAGTACTTTCAGCGGGCGTGACGGTGTTGCGGTTATGGCTCGCGAGGGGGATATCACGGTCACAGGCAGCACGCTGCACAGTGAACAGGGAGCACTTGCCTTGCAGGCGAAAAAGGACATTACGCTGAACAGTGCCACTGAAAGTGACTACCAATTCTCGGAAGCCCGCTCGGCGAAAAATGGCGTTCTGTCGAAAAGCAGCAGCCATACGGTGCAGCAAGACCGCGTGACCCGTGAAAAAGGCACTCTGCTCAGTGGCGATAGCATCAGCATCACGGCGGGCAACGACCTGACGGTGAGCGGGTCGGCGATAGCTGGGGATAAGGATGTGACCCTACAGGCGGATAATAACGTCGGTATCACGGCCGCCACTGAAACCCAGTCCCACTATTTGCTGGAAGAGAAGAAAAAGAGCGGGCTGCTCAGCAGCGGGGGCATCGGTTTTACTGTGGGCAGTCAATCCTCCCGTCATCAGGTTAATGAAGACGGCACTACGCAAAGCCAGAGTGTCAGCACGGTGGGTAGCAGCCAGGGTAATGTGAACATTACGGCGGGTAACCAAGTGCATGTCGGTGGTGCTGATCTGGTGGCAGGCAAGGATCTCAATATTACCGGCGACAGTGTGCAGATTGACCCGGGGCATGACAAACGTACCCGGGAGGAGACGTTCGAGTCGAAACAGTCTGGTCTGACACTGGCGCTGTCTGGCACGGTAGGCAGTGCGCTTAATGCTGCGGTCAGCACGGCACAGCAGGCCAGAAAAGAGAGTGACGGAAGGTTGAAAGCGCTGAAAGGCACTCAAGCAGCACTGTCCGGTGTTCAGAGCTATCAGGCGTACCAGCTCAGCGAAGCCAATGCCGCCAAAGCCGATGCCATCAACCAGGCGGGCGGGGAAGCGGAAAAACCGACTGACACCATCGGTATCCAGCTCTCTTACGGCAGCCAGTCGGCGAAATCTGAAACCCGTGTTGACACCACCGAATCGCAGGGCAGCCAGCTCAATGCGGGGCAGGATATCCGTATCACCGCCACCGGTGACAAAGCACAGGAAAACAGCGGTAATATCCGCATCGAAGGCAGCGGTCTGAAAGCGGCGCGTGATGTTGAACTGGAGGCGAAACGGGATATTTCGCTCACGTCAGCAGAAAATACTCAGACTACGCGCGGTGAAAACAGCAGTAAAGGTGGCAGTGTGGGGGTCGGCCTGACCGTAGGTCAGGGCGGCTACGGCATCAAATTCTCCGCCAGTGTCAACAAGGGTAAAGGGCATGAAACCGGCGACGGTGTCACCCATACCGAAACATTGATTGATGCGGGCAATCAGGTCAGCCTGAAATCCGGTCAGGACACCACCCTCAAAGGTGCACAGGTCAGTGGCGAGAAAGTCACGGCGGATGTTGGTCGTAACCTGCATTTGCAGAGCGAACAGGATAAAGACAATTACGATGCCAAACAGGAAAACATCAGCGCCGGTGCCAGCTTCACTTACGGCTCGATGAGCGGGTCAGCCAGCGTCAACGCCAGCCGCGACAAGCTGCACAGCCAGTTTGACTCGGTCAACGAGCAGACGGGTATTTTTGCGGGCAAGGGCGGGTTTGATGTCAAAGTGGGCGAGCATACCCAGCTTGATGGCGCGGTGATTGCGAGTACTGCTGACAAAGCCAAAAATCATCTTGAAACCGGCACTCTGGGCTTCAGTGATATTGAAAACAAGGCGGAATTTAAGACTGAGCATCAGAGCGTGGGCTTTAGTACCAGCGGCTCGATGGGGAGTCAGATTGGCAACCAGATCGCGTCCAACATGGCCTCGACCCTGCTGGGCGGCACCAACAAAAATGAAAGTAAATCGTCAACCACTCATGCGGCGATCAGCGATGGCACGATTACCATTCGTGATGCCGATAAGCAGAAGCAGGATGTGGAGAGCTTAAGCCGCGATACTGACAACGCGGCGAACAGCCTGAGCCCGATTTTTGACAAGGAAAAAGAGCGCCAGCGTCTGGCACAGGCACAGGCCATCGCTCAGCTTGGCAGTCAGATGATGGATATCTATAATACGCAGGAAGCCATCGCTGCGACGAAGAAGGCCACGGAAAAACTGAAAGACCCGCAGGAACAGCAGAAGCTGAAAGCGGATGCTAAAGAGCAGTTAAAGAAAGAAGGCAAGGTGATTACGGCGGCGTCCATTGCTGACCGTGCGCACAAAATCGCTTACGATACCGCGCTCAAAGAGCAGGGTGCTGTGATTGGTGGCGGTCAGCGTCAGGCCGTCACCGCAGTGGTCACCGCACTGCAAGGATTGGCGGGTGGGGATATCCAGGCCGCGATTGCCAGCGGAGCCGCCCCTTACCTTGCCAATGTGGTCAAGGATCTGACTTACGGTAGTAAGAAATATGAAGAGTTAACGACAGAGGAAAAAGCAACCAACCTGTTTGCCCATGCGATTTTGGGTGGGGTCATTGCAGAGATGAAAGGCGGCTCTGCTACAGCGGGGGCGGTAGGAGCTGCGGGTGGAGAACTGGCGGCTTCTGCTATCGCCAGTGTGCTTTACCCGGATAAAAAAATAAGTGAACTGTCACCGGATGAGAGGGAGAAAGTCAGCAATCTGTCCACGCTGGCAGGCGGACTGGCTGCGGGACTAGCAACGGACTCCACGGCGGGCGGGGTTGACGGGGCGCAGACGGCGAAGAATGCGACGGACAATAATGCCCTAGCTGTACCGATGCCACCACCACCGATAGCGGGTTCAAACACGGGTGAAGCCGTGAACGAAGCCAATCAGACGATAGCTTCAGCTTTGGACAAGAAACTGAAGGAGATAGGAGAAACACTAGATAAAGCTACAGAGTGTTCATTTGGCCGGGTATGTTCGTCAGATTATGTGGATGATAAAAACCAACCTAATATATCAAAGGATCTGACAGATTCAGAGAAAGCCGAACTTGGTGGTTCAGGAACTCCGGGAGGGCATGAGCCAGAAGATGAGCAGAATGCCCGAAATAACAATCATATTGACAAATGGTCAATTGATGAATTGTCAAATGGAGCGAAATATACAGATCCTGCCTCAAAAAAAGGCGATTTGACACTTGCTGGTCGCGCTCTACAAAAACATGGCAGTCGGCCAGGTAGTGCTTTTCCAGAGGCTAGAGGAAATCCATCTACAATAAATGAACAAGGCCAAAAAATTGTAGATAGTATATTGAATGACCCGAACAAAAAGGTGATTCAAAGCAATACAGGACGATACGGTCAAGTTACTGATGTTATATCTTCTAATGGGCGTGGATTACGTTATGATGCTCAAGGTAGGCTTATAGGGTTTTTGGAACCACCGAAATGACAAATAAATTAACAGCACAAATAGCAAGTTTGCCAGATCGAGAAAATGTTGTTTACGAGATCTTTTGGGGTACAGATCAAGTAGCAGAGATCTCAAATGAACCTGAGCATGGTATGAGAATAGAGATTTTTTCTTGTCCGAATGGAGGAATATGGAACTTCGATTTTAGAGAATTCCGTGCTCTTGTAGAGCAAGTAGAAAAAAATCTCATCTAAATATTTATCCATCCCGATTTGTAAAAATCGGGACTGTTTTTTTAGCTTACTCTGTCAATATCATAATGGCGGCAGTGAAGTTAAGTGAATGCTTATTGAACAGATCTGCTTTTTAACCGTATCTGGGTAAAGTGAACTGTTGGTCTAAAAAGTCGCGTCGGGGCGTTGTGGGCCAAGCATTAAACCACACAGGGAAAAATTGGTTGTAACTGACTGAGTGCATTGGGAAAATTGGCGTCCGGCGGTCAACTTCGCAATGGAATGCGTTGTTGTTGACAATAATCACTTAAGCGTTGACCAGAATCGCTCAAGGAGTGAGGAGTTGGTCAATTGTCAGGGAGATAGCAGTTGTCGTGCGACGGTCAGGGATAAATATCGGCAGGAATATGACCGGGTTCAGGAGCGGATAGCAACGTGTTCAGGGGCTGACCAGTGCGTTGCGGTTGCCAAAGAGTTGCGGGCATTACAGGGTGACTACAGTGCCCGGATGAGCGAAATTCAGGAAAAAGCCAGAATGCAGGGGCTGGATTCTCTCACACCGGCAGAAGTGCGGGAATGGGCTGATTTACGGGGTGCGATGTC